>JAQBYL010000099.1 GCA_027622495.1 Pseudomonadota bacterium | reverse complement strand
TCGTGCTCGATGATGGCGTGGGGGGTTTTGCCTTCGATATACGGGAACGTATGGGCGCCGCAGCTTTGACCAATTAAAAGCGAATCGCACTGAGTGTAGTTGCGCGCACCGACTGCGGTGGGAGAAGTACGGACTAACCCGCGATAAGTATTCTGGCTGTGGCCTGCGCTTATACCCTTGGAGATGATCGTGCTACGTGTGTCGGCGCCCAGGTGAATCATCTTGGTTCCGGTGTCTGCCTGCTGATAGTTGTTGGTCAGAGCAACTGAATAGAACTCACCGACACTGGATTTGCCACGCAACACAACGCTCGGGTATTTCCAGGTAACCGCGGATCCGGTTTCTACCTGGGTCCAGGAGATTTTTGATCGATCACCGAGGCAGGCACCGCGCTTGGTCACAAAATTGTAGATACCGCCTTTGCCGTTCTTGTCGCCCGGGTACCAGTTCTGGACCGTTGAATATTTGATCTCGGCGTCGTCAAGGGCCACCAGTTCAACCACGGCTGCATGCAACTGGTTTTCGTCGCGCATAGGCGCGGTGCAACCTTCCAGGTAACTGACGTAAGACCCTTTGTCAGCAATGATCAATGTGCGTTCGAACTGCCCGGTGTTCTGCGCGTTGATGCGGAAGTAGGTCGAAAGCTCCATTGGGCAGCGAACGCCTTCGGGGATGTAGACGAACGATCCGTCGCTGAAGACTGCTGAATTCATGGTGGCGTAAAAATTGTCTCGGACCGGCACAACCGAGCCCAGGTATTTCTGAACCAGGTGAGGATGGCTGTGTACTGCTTCGGAAATGGGGCAGAACACCACGCCGGACTCTGCCAGTTTGTCTTTGAATGTGGTGGCGATCGAGACGCTGTCGAAGACCGCATCCACGGCGACGTTGGAAGAGATGCCGGCGCCTGCCACACCGGCGAGCATTTCCTGTTCGTGCAGCGGTATACCCAACTTCTCATAGGTCCGCAGGAGTTCGGGATCCACATCGGCGAGCGAAGCCGGGCCGTCAGAGCGGCTCTTGGGGGCCGAATAGTAGGAGATGCTCTGAAAATCGATCTCGGGGAAGTGAACGTGGGCCCAGTGGGGAGGGCTCATTTCCCGCCACAGGCCAAATGCCTTCAAGCGCCACTGCGTCAGCCAGGCCGGCTCATTCTTGCGGTCGCTGATGTATCGCACTACGCTTTCATCAAGCCCCGGGGCCAACGTCTCAGACTCAATGTCGGTGGTAAAACCGGCGCTGTATTCCTTGTTCAGACGGTCATTGACGATGTTCTCTGCCACTGGGATTTGAAGATTCCTTTTATCGAGTTGATGGGAGGGAAGGGAATTGTACCGTCGTGTGGTTCTAATACCAGACTAATTTAGTCGGGTATTAAGGGTTTGCCGGGTTGGAAAGACCGGGCCGGACGATGCATTGTAAGTTGCTACCTTGTGTCGCTAAGATGCGCCTGCGTCGCGCACCTGCCTGCGGCACATAACAATAACCTTGGTAAGCATTACCCGCCCTCAGACAGGATCTTTAATGCCAAAACTCCAACCCATGCCCGAACCGAACGTATACCCCGCCTATGGAATTTACCTGCTCGAGCCCAAACACCGCTCGATCCGTCGTCTGAAGAAGGAATATCAGCCGTCGGTTCACGGGCACAAGACCTGGGATTCCAGTTTTGTCCTGATGGATTACCTGCAGGAGCACCCGATCGCGAAGGGGGCCAGAGTCATGGAAGTTGGCTGTGGCTGGGGACCTGCATCGATTTACTGTGCGCGGCGTTTCAAGGCTAAGGTCACCGGCGTTGACATCGATCCCGATGTTTTTCCGTTTCTGGATGTGCTGGCCGAGTTGAATGACGTGAAGGTAAAGCAGCGGGTCAGCCGGTTCGAAAAACTCAAAGGCAAGGAGTTGGGCGGCTTTGACGTGCTGATCGGATCCGATATCTGTTTCTGGGATAACCTGGTCAAACCCCTGTACCGGCTGATCAGTCGGGCTCTCGAAGCAGGCACTAAACGCGTGATCATCACCGATCCTGGCCGACCCACTTTCCATGAGTTGTGTGAGTTGTGCAGGGGTAAATTCAAGGTCGAACTGACCGAGTGGTACGCCTTGGAGCCTGCCAGAAACGAAGGAGAAGTGGTCGAGATAACCCTCGTATAGTATTGATTATATTAAGTTTAAGTATCGGTCGCTAAAAACTGTTTCAACTGTTTTGCGAGACTCGAGCAGGCCGACGCCTGAACGCGGGCGATCAGGGGTATGGGGACCACGATGGCTGGCATGTAGCTGGTGCCCATCGCATCTGAACTGATCCGACCGGCCAGGGCGCCGGATTTGATATCCCACACGATGGCCTCGTAAGAGGAATCATTGTCCCAGGTGAGAAAGCCGAAACAGCCCGCACCTGCGGTGGTTATGCTGCAGGTCAGCGATCCGCTCGCATCGGTTCGCTGGGTGTGACCTTCAACCCACACCATGTAGCGCAGTCCGATCTCTTCGAGCCGTGAGGCCAGGACCGGTTGCGCCAGAATCTCTGGCAGTTCACGGGTATGTAACGGCGCGGTTCTAGGTTCAAACCAGGGGAACAGGGCGTCTCTGAATTCTTCTTCCTGGATCACGGCGATACTGCCGGATCCGCGGCTGACACCGTTGGCGATACAGGTCACGAAGTCGAGTTCGGTTTCGCCGGTCGCCGGTCTCGACCGGCGCCCTAACACCACCAGGGACTCACCTTCAGCGATCCCGGTTGCGGCTTCGCGCACTTGTTGAACCGTTGAGGTCACACACCCGCCGAGCAGGCTCAGGGCAAGCAAGGCAGAACCACCGATCAGCATAGTTAAGCGTCGGTCGTTAAGAACTGTGATCGCGCGGTATGTCTTTATAGCCCGATCCCTCTCATTTCTCGTGCCAGCCATTCTTTCACCACCGGCACAGAATGAAACTGGATGGTGAAAAACGCCATTGCGTCGCGGCAGGCAGCAAGTGCTGCCTGTTGCAGGGCAGGTTCATCGCTGCTCATGCCGTAGTTCTGTTCATTCGCCTTACCATAGGCGGTAAGCGGCCATTCGCCCAGCAACGCGCCCTGATTGTCGTACATTTTGATCTGGTAGCGGATCCAGACTTCGAAATAGTCGCTTCGTGTCTGTTCCGGTGTGGAGAATTGCAGTTCTTCGATCATGGGATGGAACACCGCAGACAGCCCCGGATTAGCCACCAGCGGATCGTCCACCCAACGGAAATCCTGAAACAGCCCGGTCGCCAGATTGCCGAACATGGTGGTCTGCGACGGACCCAGTATGATCTCCCACTGACCTTGCGCTTCGAGCGATTCGCTGTGCACATAGTTGGCCAGAGCTTCGTCGACATGCCAGCCCACCGTGAGGGGTACTTTCTCTACCAACGGAACAGGAAAGGTAGCGGGTACTTCCACACTGGCGCCAACGCAACCGCCGAGCAGGCCGCACATCAACAGCACAGACACATGCCAACGTCGATGTGCACGACGCGGGGTTAACAAAGGTAACGGATGCATCATTGAACTTCCGATAGACCCACAAAGGTGCCGTCATTGCGATGAGCGAGTTCTCGCATCAGTGCAGCAAACCGGTAGATCCGCCCACTGGGGCGTTGCAAGTATACCGGAAAGCCCACGGCGTTAATCCGCACCAGTCTGCGACCATCTTCGCGGACCAGGTTCACGCGGTCTACCCGATCCACAACTTCTTCGATGGAATTGCCGGTAAAGTCGTCGCCGAACACATAGATACTGATGCGTTTGTCTTCTGCATAAAACGTGTTGATAGCCGCCTCAATACCCTCCACCGGGCTTGAGTTGCTGAACGGGTTCCAGTAACGCAGGCGTTCGACGATGGCCTGACGGCGAGCCGGACTGTCCGGTATCCACTGACCGGAATAGTTGCCAAACATGTACTCACCCATATCGTTCATGACCTGGATTCCCTTGACCGTAGGGTAGATCGCCAGGGTCTGTTCCACCTTAACCAGTACCTGTGGCCAGGCAACGTTGAACATACTGCCAGATGTGTCGATCACAAAGATGATGTATTCACTGTCGACGGCGATCCCGCCCACAAGGTCAGATGATCTTTGAAAACCGACACCGAGCAAACGTTCCATTTCATCTGTGAGCTGTTGCTTGGCCTGGGCCAGTTTCTGGGTGGCGGTCTGTTCTTCTTCCTTGAGTTTTTCGGTGGTCTCAAATTTACCGAGGATCTCGGAGAGTTGCTTCTGCAGCAGTGCAAGCTCAATCAGGTTGTCATCGAGTTGTGCTTCGCTGTCCTCCACCTGACGGCGTAGATCGCGAACCTGGCCCTTGATCTCAAAGACTGCGTTTTCCCGATCGGCGACCAGGCTTTCCAGATTGATGACTGACTTTTCCAGCAGCACGGGTTCGACTGTCTTAGTGATCATCAGCAGAAGGATGATGGCACCGAACCCGCAGCAGATGACGTCGAGAAACGACACGCTGAACTCTTCGATGTCTCGGCTGCGGGTGCGCATCTAAGGCCAGTCCTTCGATGGAGCAAGATAAGAACCACCCGACACCCGGGCCAGATTCCAGTAAGACGCCGCCGCCATCGGGTCACCTTCCATGGGGAACATGATCACGTTAACCGGAACCTGAACCGGCAGTTTTTTGATCGCGTCACGAAACAGGTCAAGCCGCTCTTTGCCGCTGACGGTGGCAGACCTTGGTTCTTTGGTTCCCTGGGTAGGCAGAGAATCGATGATCAGATAGACGTTGTCTGGCAGCGGGTTGAGTTCTCGAAGGGCGATAAACAGGTTTTCAATGCTGGTGCCCCCGGATGGGATAATCTCCTGAAGCGAATTGATGGCCTGATCCAGCTCTCGACCTTCGGCCAGGGCCACCCACTGATTGTCACTGCCCTCGATAAGTGTGCGGGTTTCGGTGTTGAAGGCAAAAATCTGAAAGTCTGCGTCCAACGGCAGCTGAGCCGATATCCATTCCACGGTCTCGACTGCACGTCGCCATTTTGGTGCCTGTTTCTGCCGTGCTTCAGACATGTTGCGGCGGCGCAGGATGTTTACAATCGACTCGTCTAACATGCTCCCGGAAACATCCAGGGCGATCAGCACATTCTTGCCCCCGACGCGCATGCCGGTCAGGTATTGACGATCACCTTCGCCTTCCACACGACGGACCCGGCCACCTTCGTCTGCTTCGCTGATTGCTTTCAGACGCGCGAGTTCTTTCTCGCGGGTTTCGACGTCGGACTTCAATTCATTCAGATCTTTAACACGGGCCACCGACTGAGAATCGAGTTTGTCGAAATCTTTCTTGTTGACTTCAATCGCGCTGGTGGTGCTGTTGAGCTTTTCATCACTGTCTGCCACCCGCATAAGCAGTGCGTCGAGAAGGACCTTCAGTTCAAAAAGATCTTTTTCACCGGTTAAGACCTGATAATCGAGCATTCTGATTTCTGACAGCAGATCGCGGTTGACGACCTGAACTTCGACTTCGCTGTCTCTGGATATGATCAGGAAGATCAACACCACGGCGCCAAACCCACACGACATCACGTCCAGAAAAGACAGTGAAAAGATGTTGAGTTTGCGGCGGGCCATGTTTCAGGTCTCAACGACAATCAACTGATAGGTCGAGCCGCCATGAGTTATCACCTCGCCGGCCGCTCCTTCAGTCGGCAAGCCGAATGGGTTAGTTGCCAGGGGGTAGGCACGGCTGTTGTGAAGGACGTGGGTCGCAGGTACTACGGCTGCAGCAGCCGGCCGGATTGAACCGGTGTGGGGTAGCGCTTTGATAACCCGGAGGTTGGAGGCATCGACAAGCAGATTTCTGTGACTGTTGAATGCAACCGTAAGCGCTTCATCAGTGAGGATCTGAACGTTTGCACCGGCAAGCTCCAGGTGGCGCGCCAGACCGGGCAGAGTACCACCGCGTGGCGTTAGTACCACGGTCGAGCCAGAAGGGATGAGATCAACCAGATGGTTGAGCCGTTGTGCAAGCTTTGCCAGCAGGGCATTGCTTGACACCTCAACCACACGCGTCTGACCCTGGTGATCTATCTGAACTGACAGATCGTTTGATCCCGGGGTACGTGCCCAGCGATCCACCTGATCGTAAACCTGTTGTTCTGTGGCTGCGCTGTGCAGCGGATCGAAGCGGGTTTCCTGAACAAAACGATCGGCAACCAGATTTACCCAGCCGTCAACAATCGACATGAGACCACAGCCGCTCACCGTTTCTGCCCGGCTGCGTTGTGTTTCGGTTCCGGTTGCAAGCGATGTGAGGCAGGCGCCGGTCTGATGCAGATCCAGGTGACAGGAAGCCTGCGGCAGGTCCAGGGAGTTACTCCAGAGAACCGCAGCATCTACAAAGCCGCTGATGCTGATACCGCTTTCCTGAGCAATGCCCAGAAACACGCCGAGCTGATCGTTTGTCAGCGTACCTGGTACTGCAACCACCACATCCGCGGTGATCAGATCGGCAATGGCTTTCAGGTGCAGATACACCAGATCCGCATGGTTTTTCGCCCCTGCACCACTGACCGGCAGCGGGTCGGCGTTAAGACGCGAAAGATACTGTTGATTGGTCTGTTGTGGCTTCAGACGCATGCTGCGTTGGGCTGCGCGACCGAACGTCACTTCGGTTTTGTCGACGATCGCAATCGCTGGTTCCGAATACACAACCCTCGATCCGTCGTGCAACTTAAGATCGCAATCGTTGAGCTCAAGAAGCAGGGTCATCGGCCGCGAACCTGCATATGCCGGATCAGTCGCTCGTCGCAGTAAGTATGGATGTCGAGAACCAGTCGCTCCTGGATCAACTGCAGCTGATGCATTAAAAACATGATGACGATGCTGATGACCAGAGCGACAAACGTGGAATTAAACGCAACACCGAGACTGGTGGTGACGCCGATAATGTTGCCTTCTACTGCCTGGTAAGCCTGACCAAGCGCTGCACTGATCCCGCGAACCGTGCCGATAAATCCAATTGAAGGGATCGCCCAGGCGATGTAACGGACCATCGACAGTTCACTGTCCAGGCGGTCCTGTTCACTGTCACAAACCGCCTTGACCGCTTCAGACACGTTCTGCACATTGCGGGTTGATGCAAATCGTTGCAGCGCAGCCGTCAGCGCCCGCGGCAACAGAAAATTCTGAACACTCTTGTCGAGCGCCTGTATGGGTCTGGTGTACTCACGGGTATCCTCGGGAAGAATACTCATGCCGTCGTTCACGCTGACGATCTCATATTGCAGCAGGGCCCCTTCGCGGAGCGCATTCCTGCCTTTGTAACCCATGATCGCAATGGCCCAGAACATCAGGATGAAGCAGGACTCCTGTTCGATGTCTTTCAAGACCACATAGATGGAGCTGTCCTGTATGTAGTCACCGCCTTCAGCGGCGGCTGCGACCTGTCGCTCGATGATGGCTTCTGCATTGGGGCGGATCAGTGTGATGTGAACCAGATGCACAATAATCATTGCGCTCACCAGTGCGGCAACCTGGTAGATAAACTCGAATGGCAGCTGACGTTTCATTGTTTTTATATGTCCACCGGAAAAGCGACTGCAAAATCTTCAGAGATGTTCTCGCTTGGATCGAATTCCTCGGGCGTTGGACCTTCGGGTTTGGGTGAAGGTTCCGTTTGGGTTTTTTTCGTCTGACTACTGGCCTGATCAGGCGCTGCATCACCTCCCGGCTCTGCGGCCTGAATGTTCATCTGCGTGGCTGCAACCACCACCACAAGGGCCACAAGAAGCCATCTTAATGAGCCGGACATCATGTGTTTCTCCTGTTTATTCTGCAAAACGGGCGATCCGGAAGCCGACATCTCTGCGACCGTCTGCACCATAGTCGCGGAATGCCAAGCGCAGATCGGTTACGGTGCCATGCATCCAGCTTGAGCCCTTGATCACGTGAAAGTCGGCAGTGTCCGGTCCCAGGGGGTCGGTGACTGCGTCGGCTGAAGGTATCTCGTAGAAGTCATTGACCCATTCTGCAACGTTTCCACCGAGATCGTGAATTCCCCGCGCATTGGCTGGGAATGTGCCGACCGGTGCGGCGACGATGTGATTATCGTTATATCCGAAGATGATCCGACCGACCATGTGCGCTGCGGAGTGATCAGCGTAGTTACCGTTTCGATCCGTGGGTGGCAAGTTGTCACCCCAGGGAAAGCGCAGCTGCTCCTTGCCGTCAATGTAGCGGGCGGTCCAGGCCCACTCTGCTTCCGTGGGGAGTCTATAACCAGTCGAACCTGAATTGATCCCCACGACCTTGCTGAATTCGGTGCGGTAAAACGGATCGCGATCTTCGCGTTTGGATAACCAGTTGCAGTAGAGCGCGGCGTCGTTCCAGCTCACCATGGATGCCGGCATGTCGTCTTTGCTGAGTTGGTATTCTTCATACTTTCCGGAATCGTGCCCGGTCGCAAACTCTTTGAACTGTGCGTTGGTGACTTCCGTTGTGGCCAGATAGAAAAGGCGCGTCAAAGCAACCTCACGCAGCGTTTCATTGGCCCGACGGCCAGGTTCGCGGCGCGATGCACCCATGGTGACACTGCTGGGTTCAAGCAGGCGCATGTTCTGGCCCTGACTGGTCTGGATCACCGGTTTGAGCGCAGCCAGACGAGCTTCGGCAATGGTAAGCAGGCGGACTTTAACTTCCTGGGTGAGACCTTCCTTGGGAACAATGGTGGTCTTGTAACCTGCGTAGCCGTCCAGCCGGATTTCGATGTTATGTGGGGTGGTCGGCAACCGCACGGTCTGATTGGCATTACCACGCGACTGTCCATTGACGAACAATTGCGCATCTGGAGGATCGGTGAGCACCACCAGGTCTCCCCGATTCTGATTCAGGCTCATGCTGATCTTAAGCTCTTCACCCGGTTTCAGACTGACTGTGCGTTGTGCCGGTGCAAAGCCTGCTTTGAATACCTGCAGGCGATAGTTCCTGCCGGATTCCATGTCTATTTCGATTGGCGAAATTCCTTTGTACTGACCATTCAGGGTGACGCCGGCTTCTGTCGGGATGGTAGTCACCGTTAACAGTCCATCGGCTTTGGTGAGGGCGATGGCGCCCAGATCCTCGGCCTGCTCGGCGACGACCAGAATACGTTTGCGGAAGCTCTTATGCCCGGCGAGCTTCAGGCGGATCTCGTGTTCTCCGGCAAGCACTGGTGCTGCGGCAGGGGTGGTCAGGCCGGTCGGTTCATCGTCGACCAGGATTTCCGCACCAGCAGGCACTGAAGCGAGGCTTATGTCACCCCAGTTGGGACGCATTGTCTGTGTGTGTGCCTGCTTCTGCCGTCGGCCTTCAATAAAAATACTTGCGTTGGCTGGCTGGTATCGTGGATGTTCAAACCGCAGATGCTGATCACCGGCTTCGAGGTCGACTTCATACAGCGGGGTTTCGCCCAGGACTACACCATTGGCGGATACGCTGACGCCTTCAGGGTCCGTCACAATGTCTACCACCCCGGGCAGAGGTGCGAAGGCAAACTCGTGACGCTGGTTTCGATCCTCGCCAACGTTCAAGACCACCTCCAGCGGGTAGTAGCCCATGGCATTTGCCGTCAGTTGATAATCACCGGGAAACATCAGGAATACGTCACTTAAGGCCAGACTCATACCGCGGTCGATCACAACGTCGTCTGCGGAAGGGTCGAACACAACCTGTACTGATCTGGCGGAGAATAAAAACCAGAGAACGCCGACCGCCACCGCTGCCAGGATGGTCAAGAGTGCTTTGACGGGTGACAGAGTGAGCGATTTTCTGCTGCTGGCGGTTGGGCGCTCGTAGCCAACCGGACGGATCAGGTCGCCATCCACGGCTCCATTGTCCGCCGGGTTATCAGAAGTATTCACTGCGGCAACTGCTCCATGCAGCGGATGTCTACCGGTGGCATTTCGGGTCGCACAGTAATCTGAGTTCTCACGTCCCGACAGCCATTCCGGCTGCCGATCAGGGTGTATGCTCCGGGTCTCAGCGAAACCTGCTTTACGTCGAACGTCCCCAGTCTGCCCACAGTCGAAAGGATCACGTCTGTCTGATTGTCGGACTTCAGCGTAACCGCAACGGGTTGAGAGTAAACACTCAGCAGGTGGTCGACCTCATCGATCCTGCTGGCCAGTGTTGGACCCATTGGTTTGAGTGTCCGCGCTCTGGTCAGTGTCGCATTGGCTTCATCGAATAACTTTTTTGACGACAGGTTATCGGGGCTGTCGATTATCTTGTTCAGAATGGTCAGCGCTCTGAGTTGTTCGGTTGCGGTTGCTTTTCCTTCCTTAGCAAATTTGAGATTTGCATCGAGGCTCAGAATTTCATCGTAGTGGGCGAGGGCGGTTGACCAGTTTTCATCGTCGAGAGCGCTCTGGGCTTCTACCTTCAGGCGATCCACCTGGCCAAGCAAAGACTTGGATTCGGTCTGCTGCAGACCACCAAGTGCGATTGGATTAGCGGGCTGAATTTTGAGGGCTTTGTTGAACGCGGTGGTCGCTTTGGCGAACTGGTTATTTTCCAGCGCGAGAAAACCAGCGGATATGTGGCTTTCGAGAATCTGTTGTGTTTCGGCGGTACGGGTTCGCGTAATCGCTTCGCTAACGCCTCTGGTTTCAGGGTCCAGATCAAGGACTGCCTGGTAGCCGCTTACTGCGTCTGCCCAGGCCTCAGCCAGTTCGTGATTTCTGGCCTGTCTGAACAATGTGAGGACACTGTCAATTTTGTGCGCGCGAACTTTCAGTGCAAGGGCAGTGGAGTCATCGGGTTTGATCAGCAGCGCCTGCTCGACCAGCGAGAGCGCTGATGCCTGGTTCTGATCATTAATCGCGATCGTAGTTTGCTGCAGCAGGTCTTCGAATTTCTGTTCGCCCACAACAATCAGTTCGGCCAACAGTTCCCGTGCTGTTACGTAGCTCGCAATTGATTCGTCATAACGTTCACGCATGAACGCAGTGTCGCCTTGCTCAGCAGCGACCTTTGCTGCCTCATACGAATCCTGACCCCAGGTATCCACCCGCATCTGCTGTTGCAGTTGGAGCTGCAGTTCTACAAAACCGGCAAGTTCCGCCTGAGCTTTTTCCCGTGCCTGTGCCCGCATCAGGGTCTGAAAGGGCGGAAGCGCACCATCGTCTGCGAACGGGGCGGCTCCGGTCTGGGGTGCGGTCGGGATGGGTGTTGCACCTGTTTGCGAGCTCGTCTCGACCCGACGTTCTGGCGTGAAGGTAAAAACGAAGTACAGGACAATAACGGCTGCGACGATCAGGATTCCCAGGAGCAAACGTCTGGCATAGGGGCTCTCCGCGTCTGACCCGGTCTCAAACGGGGTTTTGGTCGCATGGCTTAAAGGAACCGCTTTAGGCGCAATGACCTCTGAATTGTCGGTCATGATTTTCAGCTGGCGTCAGAGTCACTACTCTGGGGCGTTTCTGGTGGCGGTGG
>JAQBYL010000098.1 GCA_027622495.1 Pseudomonadota bacterium | reverse complement strand
GGCTAAACCGATGCTCGGTTAACCCGACACCAAAAGACAAAAGGGCCGATTGGTGCACCAGCCGGCCCTTTTTTTTGCCCGATAAGAAAAAAACGACAAAGATTCATCACGTCAAGCGAGCAGGAACCCGACATGCGGCAAACCCAATTCCTGATACCCACCCTCAAGGAAGACCCCGCCGACGCAGACGTCGCAAGTCACCGATTAATGCTGCGAAGCGGTCTGATCCGGCAACTCGCGTCAGGTCTTTATACCTGGCTGCCGCTCGGGGTGCGGGTCTTGCGCCGCATCGAGAAAGTGATTCGTGAAGAACTCAACCTCAGCGGTGCGCAGGAAGTATTAATGCCCGTTGTGCAGCCTGCTGAACTGTGGCGGGAATCAAAACGCTGGGACAAGATGGGCCCGGAAATGATGCGCATGCAGGATCGCCACCAACGCGATTTCTGTCTGGGACCAACCCACGAAGAAGTGATTACCGATCTGTTCCGACGCGAAATTCAGTCCTATCGTCAGTTACCGGTGAACTTCTACCAGATACAGACCAAGTTCCGCGACGAAGTACGACCCCGTTTTGGCGTCATGCGCGCGCGCGAATTCACCATGAAGGACGGCTATTCCTTTCACCTGGATCAGGCTTCCTTCGATGAGACCTACAAAGAGATGCACGACTGCTACAGTCGCATCCTCACCCGCCTGCAACTCGACTTCCGCGCAGTAGATGCCGACACCGGCAATATTGGCGGCAGCAATTCACACGAGTTTCATGTTCTGACCAATGCGGGTGAAGACACCATTGCATTCGCAACGCAAGGCAGTTACGCGGCGAACCTGGAAAAAGCCGTTGCCGCCCCGCCTGCGCCACGACCGGCTGCCCGCAGCAGTCTGACAAAAGTGCCAACCCCGGGTCAGACGACAATTGAACAGGTAGCCCGACATTTGAACAGCAGCGAAAAGCAGTGTGTCAAAACACTGATCGTCAAGAGTGACGACGAGGACAAACCGCTGATCGCACTGGTTTTGCGCGGTGACCACGAACTCAACACCATCAAAGCGCAAAAGCTTGAAGGGGTACACAATCCTCTGGAATTCGCTGATCCGGCGCAAATCAAAGCCAGCATCGGTTGTGATGTCGGTTCAATCGGCCCTGTTGGTCTCGACATGAAAGTTCTGGTCGATCCGGAAGCCGCAGCACTTGCCGACTTCATCTGTGGCGCCAACGAAGATGGTTATCACACAAGCGGTGTGAACTGGGTCCGCGATGTAGCCCTCGACGACGCCAACATACGCGACATGCGCAATGTCGTCCCCGGCGACCCCGCACCTGACGGTCAGGGCAGCCTGGATTTTCTGCGAGGAATCGAAGTAGGCCACATATTTCAGTTGGGTACTGTCTATAGTGAGCCCATGCAGGCAAGTGTTCTCAACGAAAACGGCCGAAGCGTGGCACCAATCATGGGGTGCTATGGCATGGGGGTAACCCGCCTGGTTGCGGCGGTGATCGAACAGAATCACGACGATCAGGGAATCTGCTGGCCACGTCCGGTCGCGCCCTTTCAGGTTCACATTCTGGCACTCAACTATGCCAAGTCTGATCCGGTCAGAACGGCGGCCGACACACTGCTCGACGCCTGCAACAAGAATGGGATCGAGGCACTGTTAGATGATCGGCCGGAACGGCCCGGTGTAAAATTTGCCGATGCCGATCTGATCGGTCTACCCTTCCGGTTGACTATCGGTGATCGCGGGCTCGCCGAGGGCAACGTTGAGTTCAAGGTCGGACGTGATGCTAACCAGGTCATCCCAGTAGACAATGTCATGAGCGTACTGATGGACGCTCTTTCGGCTTAGCGGTTCATGCGCCAGGCAGCCATAATGGTCGGTGTCCTGGTTGTGTTGCCATTGTTCGCAGCAGCCCAGAACGATCCCGACCTGCTGCGCAAACTGGCGACCACAATGGCCACGGACCAGATCAGTTCCGATCGTTTTGAGGTTGAAGTGTGGTTGCTGGCGTCAGATCAGCGTTTGACCAGATACGTTAAAAACCCCGACAAGCGACTGTTTATTCTGAACACGGTTTTTGACGCTGCACACAGTCAGACCCTCGATCCGGATCTGGTGCTGGCTGTCATGCAGGTCGAAAGCGCCTTCGATCAGTTCGCGATCTCCAAGGTTGGTGCTCAGGGCATCATGCAGGTCATGCCGTTCTGGCGGGATGAAATCGGCCGACCGCAGGACAACCTCACCGACCTGGTCACCAATGTGCGCTACGGAACAACAATCCTTGCGCACTATCTGAGCGTTGCAAAAGGAGATCTGGTGGAAGCGCTGGCTCGCTACAACGGCAGCCGGGGCCGGCTCGAATATCCGGAACTGGTGGTTAAAGCCTGGCGCACCGTCTGGCGGAACAAATCCAGCAGCGATTTACCAGATCTTCAGGAGAGCTGCCGAAGCTACGGCCTCAAAGCCTGCCGGTATCAGTGATCTTGCAGGTCTGCCTCGTGCGCACCAATGGCAGCAAGCAGCGTCTGCGCTGTTTGCGGACCGGTTAAGGTGGCGGCTACTTTGCCATCCGGACCCACAACAACAGTCGTTGGCAGCACTACCGGCAGGTCATAGCCATAGCGCACCTTCGGGTCGATCGCAAGAACAGGAAAGGTGATACCCATGGCCTGCATAAGACTGGTTAGTTTGTCTCCGGTAAGACCGTCATAGTTTACGCCCAGAACGACAATCCCTTTTTGAACACGCTGAGAATGCAGTTCATTCAACTCAGGTATTTCCGCCCTGCAGGGTGCACACCATTCTGCCCAGTAGTTGATCAGTATCCAGCGCCCGTCCCAATGAGAGGAGTTAGTAAACTCGCCCCCGGCAAGCTCAATGTCTGCACGTGAGCAACTACCCAGCAAACAAACCGCCAGCACGAATCCGACTGCTTTCATTTTAATGCTCCAAAGACTGAATCAAGACTGACGTTCATTTCGTTAGATCCGAATGTTGTCAGATTCCGCAAGGGGATGACTATCGGTTCCATATCACTGATTTTGTCCAGCAACTGCACATCAAGGCCTTCCGGCAGTTGCTGATACAGATCCCACAGGGTCAACGATTTCAGATTCCGACCCAGCATAAGACGATCATCGTCGGTCTCACTGAGGATTTTCATGCTTCCGAGCGCGCTGAAGATGCGATCGTGCTCAAAACGACTCATCGACACCCGGTTGTTAACGTCCTGAACAGTGATTGTTTGACCTTGCATGTGCGCATCATAGAGAAGCTGAACGACCCTTGCCCCCTTGACCAGCAACGGTTCACTCAGATCACCGCGCGGGACTTCGCGCGAAAGAGACAGCGTGCGAACAAATATTGCACCAGACAGGATCAGCACCCACATCAGATACAACCAGGCCAGAAACAGCGGAACTGCAGCGAAGGTGCCGTAGATCGGCTCGATCGATGAGTTGGTCACCACCCACGCAAAGCCGGTCTTCGACCCCTCAAATGCGGCAGTGGTCAGAAGTCCACCGAGGAGCGCATGCCTGAACGGCACATCGCAGTTAGGCACCGCGTAGTACATGACCGTGAAACCGGCGATGGTGAAGAGCCTGGGCAGATAGGTGGCCAGCGTGTGACCTACCCCGAACGTATCCAGGTCAGAAACCAGCGGCAGTGAAAACAGATACAGGCTGATCAGAATCCCGCCTGCGATCAGAAACGGTCCGAGCGACAGGACAGCCCAGTACAGCAAAAATCGCTGCAAGCCCCGACGGGGTTCCGCCACCTGCCAGATTGAGTTGAAAGCTTTTTCTGTGGTGACCAGCATCAGGAACGCGGTTACCAGCAGAAACGCGAAACCGGCAGCGGTGATTCCTCGTGCACGTTCGGTAAATTCCACCAGTTTTTCCTGAACAACGACACCAGAGTCAGGCACGAAATTGTTGAAAAGAAATGCCTGCAACCGATCACCCACACCTGCGAACTCCGGTAACAGCGAAAACATTGCATACGCAACCGTCATCATCGGCACAACAGCAAACAAGGTGGTGTACGTCAGCGCGCCAGCACTGGCAAGACAATCATGGGCCAGAAACTGACGGACAATCTGCGTGATAAACCAACGCAATCCGAGCCACAGATTAAACACAAAATTCTGAGCCACCGTCAGCGGACCACTTTCACTCTCAGACTCTGTCATGGTTTTAGGATATCTCTGGACCGAACGCGCTGCTCCATATTCTTACGAAGCGAGTAGACTGGGATGAATGAAACCCTACATTCTGATCCTTTACTACAGCAGAACCGGCGGCACCGCAAACCTGGCCCGCTATATCGCCCGTGGTGTAGAAGCCGAGGGTGTCTTCGATGCCCGCATCCGGACCGTACCCCCTGTCGCGAGCCAGACTGAACGTACTCTGCCACCGGTGCCCGATGAGGGCGCGATCTATTGCAGCAAAGCCGATCTCACAAACTGCTGCGCACTCGCCATGGGCCCCCCAACGCGCTTCGGCAACATGGCCACTCCCTTGAAACACCTGCTGGATGACACAGCCGACCTGTGGCTCACCCACGCGTTAGAAGGTAAACCTGCGACCGTGTTCTGCTCCACCGGGTCTTTGCATGGCGGCCAGGAAACTACGCTGACATCGATGATGACGCCGCTGTTCCATCACGGCATGCTGCTGGTAGGCATTCCTTATTCGCAAACCGCCCTCAATCGCACCACCACCGGTGGTACACCGTACGGCGCCACCCATGTGTCCGGGGCTGATCAGTCACCCCACCTGTCCACTGAGGAGCGTGAGCTGGCCCTGGCAAGCGGCCGACGCCTGGCGACCATTGCAGCCCTGCTGTACCGCGATCAGGTATAACCGGCCGTGCTCAAAGCCATGTTGTTGTTGCTGCTGCTGACCATGGGTTCGCTGGTTGCATTGACTGGTCTGCGCCAGTTCTTGCTTCAGCCGCTGGCTACCCAACCGTCAAACATCATCTGGTTTCTGCTTCAGATAGCACCGATCCTGCTGGTGCTACCCGGAGCGATCCGGCTTAAGCGCACACCCTTGTTCCTTGCTTCCCTGGTGAGCACCCTGTACTTCATCCACGGCGTGATGCTCGCGTCGACCGAACCTATGCGAACCGTTGGTGTTATAGAGGCGGTAATTGCTCTTGCGGCATGCGCTATCGCCACGTACCTGGTGAAGATCGTCCGACCAGCAGGTTAGTGGAACACCGGCGGCGTATCTTCGCGCTCTTCGGTTTCTTCATCGACACTCTGCACCGCGTAGCGTCGGGTGAGAACATCACCCCCTAAAACATCAGGCAGACCGGTAAGAAACTCTTCCATGTGGGCGGTCTGAAAGTGGGCGGTCAGCGCCTCCATGGATTCCCATTCCTGAAACAGCAGCAGCGTGTTGGGATCGCTCAAACCAATGTAAAAGTCATAGGAAATACAGCCCGGCTCGAGCTGGGTCGCAGCTGCCATCCGCTTGGCCATGACCAGCGCGCGGTCCATGCACTCAGGCAGAATGGGTAGGGTGCCGTGCACAATAATCATCATGAACTCTTCTGCCCGGTCAACACATCACCCCGCGAACTCTCAATGTATCTGCAATTTCGTCGATGATGCCAGGGTCATCGATCGTCGACGGTGTGACGTAAGGTTGACCATCGATCATTTTGCGCAGCACCTGCCGCAGGATTTTACCGGATCGGGTTTTTGGCAACCGCTTTACCACTACCGCACGCTTGAAGTTGGCGAACGGCCCGATCTGTTGCCTGACCATCGCCACCAGTTCCCGCTCCAGAGCTGCTTCTTCGATGTTCACCCCGTCCTTTAAGAGCAACAGACCCAGTGGAACCTGACCCTTATCGGCATCAAATATACCCACCACACTACACTCAGCTACAGCCGGATGGCCGGCAACCACCTCTTCAAGCTCGCCGGTAGACATTCGATGGCCGGCTACATTCATCACGTCGTCTGTGCGCCCCATGATGTAGACATAACCATCTTCGTCACGATAGCCACCATCGCCTGTCAGATAAAACCCTTCAAACTGACTCCAGTAGGCTTCGACATATCGTTCGTGGTCACCCCACACAGTGGGAAACGCACCGGGCGGAAGCGGATCTTTAATGACTACCGCGCCTTCCTGATTGGCACCAAGTTCGCGGCCTTCATCATCAAGTATGCGCAAATCATAACCAGGCATGGGCAGTGTTGGAGAACCCGGTTTGGTTGGCAGAAGCTCCACACCTGCCATGTTGGCGCAGATTGACCAGCCGGTTTCGGTCTGCCACCAGTGATCGATCACCGGTATGCCAAGATGTGTCTTCAGCCAGTGATAGGTAGTGGGATCCAACCGCTCGCCAGCGACAAACTGATACTTGAGCGATGACAGGTCATAGCTGCTCTTCAGTTTGCACTCCGGGTCTTCTTTGATGATTGCGCGAAATGCTGTGGGTGCCACGAAAAAAGATTTTACCTTGTGATCCTGAACCACTCTCCAGAACGTCCCTGCATCGGGTGTTCGAACCGGTTTGCCTTCAAACAGGATGGTCGTACAACCGCCAAACAACGGGCCGTACACAATGTAGGAATGCCCAACCACCCAGCCTACGTCGGATGCCGCCCAGTACACATCACCCGGATCGCAGCCATAGATTGCACGCATGCTCCACGCCAGGGCAACAGCATGACCACCGTTGTCGCGGATCACGCCTTTTGGTTTGCCTGTGGTACCTGACGTGTAAAGCATATACAACGGATCGGTTGCAAGGACCGGCTCGCAGGGAGCGGGTTGCGCATCTTCCTCAAACTCAAGCCAGTCCGTGAGACCTTCGGCTTTAAGATCCACCCTGCATTCTGGTCGATTGAGAACGATTTTGTGGACCGGCTTGTGACTGGCAAGAGAGACTGCCTCTTTTAACAGAGGAACGTACGGTATGACTTTGTCAAACTCGATACCGCAGGTGGCGCTCAAGATTGCTGCAGGGCGTGAGTCATCAATGCGACTGGCAAGTTCCGGTGCGGCAAAACCGCCAAAAACAACCGAATGAATTGCTCCGATACGGGCGCAGGCCAGCATTCCTATCACCGCTTCGGGGACCATCGGCATGTATATAATCACCCGATCGCCTTTCCCCACACCCAGCCTAACCAGCCCGCCTGCCACCTGCGCAGTCCAGGTAGTGAGTTCCGCGTAGGTATATTTGTGTACCTGACCGGTCGCCGGTGAGTCGTAGATCAGCGCAATCTGATCACCGCGTCCTTCGTCCACGTGTCGATCGAGGGCCAGCCAGCAGCTGTTGGTGACACCATCCACAAACCAGCGCCACACCCCATTAGCATCCTGCTCGCAGATCTTCGTGGGTGCTTGAAACCAGGGAATCTCGGCGGCTCTTGCCTCCCAGAATGATTTTGGGTCAGCCAGCGACTGCTGATACATGGCTGCATAGGTCATTGTTTTACGATTTGTCCTTCAACAACTTCTTCAACGCAGCCGCACTTGGCTGCGCATCAATTAACCGGCGGTAGGTGCTCGAGCGTTTGCTGATCTTCTTGTGCAGGCAGAAAAAATCCACCGCCTTCTGCCAGCCGCCTTCCAGGCCGTGCAGATTAACCGACACGGTTGTGTTGACGATTTTATTTTCTACCTGCGACATCACGCCAATCTGAAACACCGGTGTCTGACTGCCGCTCTTTTCCCGCTTCAGGCGAAACAGAATTCCACGGATCTGGCCATTCTTGTCTACCTGGATCGTTCTGGCGGACTTTTCCCGCGCCTGATTCTGCAGCCGCGAGAGTTCCTCATCGCGCTTCTCGGCCTTGAGTTTTACTTCATTGCGTTTAGATCCGCGAAGTTTTTTACCGTCGGCTTTGAGGGAGAAATATTCCTGATAGGTTTCTCCGCTCATCTGCCGCCGCACTCGAAAACCGTAAAACCTGGGTGAATCCAATAGCTCAACACTCATCCGAGTCCCCCTGAATAGATTATTCCATGCGATCAGAACCCACTTAAAACACCTACTGTGGTATTACACCGGCCGTTTTCAGCTCCTCAATCTCAGACTCCTTGAAACCACACTCCTGCAACACGACCACGGTATCTTCCCCAGGTACGCGAGCACCGTGAGAAATCTCTGCCGTGGTACGACTGAACCGCGGCGCAGGAGCAGGTTGAACAACACCGTTAACTTCTACAAACGTATTTCTTGCTTTGTTATGTGGATGATCAGGCGCTTCAAATATTGACAGCACAGGCGCAAAGCAGACGTCTGAGCCCTCCATGATCTGGCACCATTCAACTCTGCTTTTCGTTTTGAACACTGCGGCCAGATCCTGTTTCATTGCAGGCCACTGTGAGGCATCCATCTGGGCTTTGAACCGTTCACGATCAAGCCCCGCTTTTTCAACCAGCAATGCATAAAACTGCGGTTCGATTGAGCCAATACAGATGTGCTCACCATCGCTGGTCTCATAGGTATCGTAGAAATGTGCTCCCGTGTCGAGCAGATTGGTACCACGTTGCTCCTTGAACGCTCCACCGGCAGCCATGCTGAAGAACATCGCCATCAACGCAGCACTGCCGTCGACCATTGCAGCATCGATCACCTGACCGAGCCCTGAGCGGGAAGTTTCAAGCAGGCCGCACACCAGCCCGTAAGCGAGCAGCATACCGCCGCCACCGAAATCACCAACCAGATTAAGAGGGGGTACAGGCGCTTCGCCGCGGCGACCGATTGCGTGCAACGCACCAGTGAGACCAATGTAGTTGATGTCGTGCCCTGCTGCCTGTGCCATGGGTCCATCCTGACCCCAGCCGGTCATGCGGCCGTAAACGAGCTTTTTATTGCGCGCAAGACACACATCTGGTCCAAGACCCAGGCGTTCTGTCACACCCGGACGGAATCCTTCAAACAGCGCATCGGCATTTTCTACAAGGCGGAGAACTGCTTCGATTCCCTCAGGTGCTTTGAGATCGACGGAGATGGAGCGACGATTGCGCGCCAGCACATCTTTTGGTGCGGTTGTCGCTGAGCTCAGTCGATCCACGCGAATGACCTCGGCACCCATGTCTGACAGCATCATGCCGCAGAATGGGCCCGGCCCGATGCCCGCCAACTCAATTATCCGAAAGCCACTCAGTGGACCCATTGTTCCGTTCGCCCCAAACACTCAAAGGTTTGAGTGTAACCATGTTCGCCGGCTTAAGGAATTGGCTGTTAAAGACGATTTTAGAATGGTGTCAGCGGTCCGTTCCCGTTGCAGGGATGAGTTCACCGGCAAACTGAATCTCAGCAAAACGCCTGTATAACACGTTGCTGGACATCAGCTCATTGTGACTGCCCTGGCCTACCACCCGACCTCCATCCAGAACAATTATCCGGTCGGCCTGACGAACCGTAGACAGCCGATGGGCAATAACCAGGATGCTGCACTGACCTTTAAGGTCGTTGATGCTTTCGCGTATGTAGCTCTCGCTGCGCGCATCGAGCGCACTGGTGGCCTCATCAAGCAACAACAGGCGCGGATCCGATATCAGCGCCCGGCCGATGGCCAGACGCTGTTTCTGCCCACCGGACAGGCCAACACCCGACTCACCGAGAACCGTATTGAGCCCATCCGGCAGCGCTGCAACAAACTCAGTCGCGTGGGCGAGATCCAGCGCATGAGAAATGGCGTCGTCACTGGCATCCAATTTGCCGTAGATCAGGTTGTCTCGCAGCGTGCCCGCAAACAGAACCGGATCCTGCGGCACAAAACCGATCAGGTTCCGTAGGTCGGCAAGCCTGACGGTTGGCAAGTCCAGATCGTTCACTTTGATCGACCCGGCCTGCGGGTCGTAAAACCGTTGCAGCAGATCGAACAGAGTACTTTTACCGGCACCCGATGGTCCTACCAGGGCGACCATCTCACCGGGATCAATACGCAACGAGACACCATCAAGCACACGGGTATCGGGTCGGCTGGGATAAGTGAAACTCAATTGGTCTACCACGACAGTGATTTCATCGGGTACACCAATGTGCATCGGTTGAGCGGGCTCCGGTAAAGCACAGGGTGCCTGCAGGAGCTCGACCAGCCGCTCCGTTGCACCGGCAGCACGCTGCAGGTCGCTGTAGACCTCGCTGATCGCACCAACCGATCCGGCAACCATGAATGCATAAAAGATAAAGGCGGCAAGTTCGCCCGGCGAGGTCGCGCCACCAATCACATCCTGACCGCCAACCCACAGCATGGTGGCGATGGCTGCCAGCACCACCAGCATGACCAGTGCAACCAGCCAGGCCCGCTGACGGATTCGCCTGACCGCAACGGCAAATGCATTCTCGACACGTTGCGCAAACTCACTAACATCCGCAGGTTCGTGGTTGAAGGCCTGCACAATTTTGACGTAGCGAAGTGATTCGCCAGCGTACGACCCAACCTCCGCAAGCGTGTCCTGACTGCTGCGCGACAGTTTGCGCACGCGTCTACCGAAGATGATGACCGGTGCCACCACCAGCGGAATACTCATCAGAACCAGCAGTGAGAGCTTGGCGTTGGTGATGAACAACAACACCACACCCCCAAAAAACAACAGCACATTACGCAGCGCAATTGATACCGATGATCCAATGACGGTCTGAAGCAAAGTGGTATCGGTGGTGATCCGCGACTGGATTTCAGTTGGTTGATTGGTTTCAAAGTAACCCGGATGCAGATGGATCAGGTGATCGAACACCGCCTTGCGCAGGTCTGCGCTGACCCGTTCGCCGATCCACAAAGTAAAAGCGGACGAACGTCCCCGCGGTCAGCACAACTACCAGGATGGCGAATATGCCGATACTGCGGATCAGCAGATCATTCGATCCGTTGGACAGACCGGAATCGATCACCAGCCGCAACCCCTGACCGATCGACAGGGTCACCCCGGCTGTCACGATCAGAGCCACGCTCGCATAGATCACCTGCCGCAGGTACGGCCGTAAAAAAGCGACCGCTGGCCGCAGCTGGGTCAGGTCTTTCGATACCTGTCTGTCTAAACCTTCATCCATGAACGCATTATCCCTGCCGAAGTGCCAGGAGGCGACACGAATTGCAATCAAAACCCATTCCTGCTGAGATCCCCTTAAGAACACGGTGAGCAGACACGTATGACAAACAAGCTTGAATGCATTCAAGTCGAGACTGGCGAGAACCCCACCGGGGCCGTCATCTGGTTGCATGGCCTGGGCGCCGACGCCCATGATTTTGAACCCCTGGTACCCATGCTGGATCTGAACCAGCCATTGCGGTTCGTGTTCCCCAACGCACCAGTAAGACCGGTCACGATCAATGGGGGTGCCGAGATGCGCGCCTGGTATGACATCGACCCGGGCGCACCGCTGGCAGGTGAAGCAGATATTCAGGCTTCGGCCGATCAGGTTGCTGATCTGATCCGCGATCAGGTTGCTACCGGCATACCCACCCG
>JAQBYL010000097.1 GCA_027622495.1 Pseudomonadota bacterium | reverse complement strand
ACGGCACGATGAAATACGCGCCGAGTTGATACTGCGTCGCGCTGGTGCTGCTTCTGCCGCTGCCTCTTCCGGATAAGGCTTCAGCTGATCTCGCCCAGCAACTTCTGCAAGTTGCCCACCGCAGGCATGGCGACCTGAGCAAAACGAGACATCGTTTCTTGAGGCATCGCGCCTGCGGGTTGCCTGGTTCCGGGCGCCGGTGTGAAACCGTCCAGACGGGCATTCGCAAGCCACTTCTGCAGATCCGGTTTCTGCGCCCAGGCAGCAGCGTTCAGCGTGTTCGCCAATGTGGTTCGCAGAAAATCGATGTCGCTGTTGGGGTGTGGCACCACCGTGCACAGCTGATTCTTGATCGCTTCATCGGTTTCGCTCGCTTCGATGTGGGCAATGAACGCGGCGCTGAACACCTGCTGACACGTGCGCACTGACTGAAGGCAGATGTGATCGCCGTCGAACACAGGCAGGATCGGCCGGCGTTCCAGGGCATCCGCCGAGCAATCAATGTGCAGGTGAGCGGCACTGGTGGGTTCAGAGCCCTTTTCAAGTTGAATGGTGTCGCCGGAAATATGCGTGACCCGGCCCTTGCGCACGATGTTCGTGATCCGTTGCAGTTGCGCCAGTTCCGCTCTGGTCACCGTGGCGCAGCGATACATGCTCGGCCTGACGTCATCCGACAGTCGCAGAAGCTGGCCGCAGGCATTGACCTTGTCGAACAGTTCATCGACGGAACTGGATTCGGCGATGGCTTCCATCTGGCGAATCGTGCCGGTGACAATGGAGTTCGCGAACTTCTCGCCGGGCTGGATGTTTGCGCGATCCAGCATCCATGAGTCGCGTGGCATGATCCAGGTGATCGAATCAGGGTCGACGCCATTCGACAACAGCCACAGGCACGCATCCATCCCCGTTTTGCCAGCGCCGATGACCACGTAGCCCGCAGCCGGTCGGGAGATCTTCGGCAGCTCATTTAATGCAACACAGGCTACACCGTCGTCGATATCGTAAAGGGGGCCACGGACCGACGGGACCTTGACGTTCATGTAGCTGGCATCGACGGTTTTATGGGCCGCAACCTTGCTCATCTGACCGCTGACCAGAGACCGGATTTTTCCGTCGCCGAGGTGTTCCGACATGGGAAAGTACTGCACCCGGCGGGAAGGCAGAAAGATCCGCTGCATCACGTGATCAAAATAAGCACAGACCTCAGCACCGGAAGCCAGCTCATAAAGCCCCTCATTCCAGCCGGTCTGATCGATCTGATCGTTGCCGAGGTTGAGCGAATTCACCCCGTAAAAAGCCGATGGCTGGTGCAGACGCACAAATGGATAGGCGTCGTTCCAGTGGCCGCCGGGTTTGCCGTGCTTATCGACGATCGCAACCGTTGCATCGGTTTCTTTGATCAGCGTATCCGTGAAGGCCATCCCCATGGCGCCGCTGCCAACGACCAGGTAGTCCGCTTTGATTGTCATGTGTTCGCCCGTGTGACGCTAAAATTGGACGATGATGGCAGATCGTGCAGATGGATCAACGTCGGCGAGAGGGGCGGCAAACCAAGAAGCCCTTATCAGCGGGTCACGTTTCGGGCAATAATCGATCCCATCAGTTTTCCGGGGACAGGCGTGAATTTTGATTTTTCTGACGATGAGAAGATGGTCCAGGACCAGACGGCGCGATTTCTGAATGACCATTGCGATACGCGCGTTGTGCGCAAAGTGCTGGAGGGACAGGCAGTTTATTCCAGTGAAGTGTGGCAGGGCCTGAAGGAGTTGGGTTTACCTGGCACGGCGATCCCGGCCGCTTACGGTGGTGTGGAAGCCGGTTATCTGACCCTGTGTCTGGTGGCCGAGGAACTGGGCGCTCACATAGCCCCGGTGCCCTTCGGGTCGTCGATTTACCTGGCGGCTGAAGCCCTGCTGGTTGCCGGGAGTGATGCCCAGAAATCAAGCCTGCTGCCGGATCTGGCGAGCGGTGCGAAGATCGGCACACTGGCGGTTGCGGAAACGCTTAATGAGCTGAGCGAGCAGACGATCAGCTGCAAGGTGAGCGAAGGTAAGCTTGCAGGCCGCAAACTGATCGTGCCTGACGGCGGGATTGCGGATCTGGCGATCGTGCTGGCTCAAGGTCAGGGGGGTCCTGGGCTTTACATTGCGCAGCTCGATCAGAGCGTTCAGCGAACCGATCTTGAAACTGTTGATCCGACGAGCAACGCAGCGATGCTTGTCTTTGATCACACACCGGTGGAACTGCTGGGTCCGGTCGGCGAGGGCTTCCAGATTCTCGATCTGGTGTACAACCGTGCGGCCGTGCTGTTTGCCTTTGAACAGCTTGGCGGCGCCAGAAAAGCCCTTGATATGGCGGTCGCTTACGCCAAGGAGCGGTTTGCTTTCGGTCGCCCCATCGGCTCGTTCCAGGCGCTCAAACACATGTTGGCGGACATGTATGTTGCGTTAAAACTGGCTGAGTCCAACTGTTACTACGCAGGCTGGGCACTGGCCAATGATTCCGCTGACCTGGCTCTGGCGGCCGCGACCGCGCGGGTGTCGGCAACCCAGGCCTATCAACTGTGTTCCCGCGACAATATTCAGGTGCACGGTGGTATGGGTTTTACCTGGGAATTCGATTGTCATCTGTACTACCGGCGATCCAACTACCTCACGTTGTTGCTCGGTGGTCTGACGACCTGGGAAAACAAGCTGGTCAACGCCCTTGCGGCGAGCGCGCCTTAAAAGGAGATCATGTATGAATTTTGAAGATACCCCCGAAGAAGCCACCTTCCGTCAGGAAGCCAGAGCCTGGATCGAGGCGAATGCACCAGCCCATCTGCATGATGCGCTTGCCACCAGCACTTTCGGCGGCCTCGATACTGGTGACGAAGATCCGCTTGAAGCGGCCAAACGCTGGCAGAAAACCAAAGCTGATGCCGGGTGGGCCTGTCTGCAATGGCCGCAAGAATACGGCGGTCGCGGCGCGACCCCTATTCAGAGTGTGATCTGGAGTCAGGAAGAAGGCGTTTACGGCAAGCTTGCTGGTTCATTCATCATCGGCCAGGGCATGTGTGGGCCAACGTTGATGGCCTACGCCGGCGAAGACCACAAGGCCCGTTACCTGCCCAAACTCGCAAGCGGCGAAGAGGTCTGGTGTCAGCTGTTTTCCGAACCAAATAGCGGTTCCGATCTGGCGGGCTTGCGCACGCGGGCAGAAAAAGACGGTGATGAATGGGTGATCAATGGGCAGAAAATCTGGACCTCGGGTGCGCAGTACTCCGACTTCGGCATTCTGATCACGCGAACCGATCCGACGGTCGCCAAGCACGCGGGTCTGACCATGTTCTTCCTCGATATGCGTTCACCGGGTGTGGATATCCGGCCGATCAAACAGGTCAACGGCCAGAGCGGGTTCAACGAAGTCTACTTCGACAACGTACGCATCCCTGACGCGCAAAGGCTCGGCGGTGTGGGTGAAGGGTGGCGGGTGTCGATCACCACACTCATGAACGAGCGTCTGGCGATCGGCGGCGGCATATCCACCGGCTTTCCGGAAATCAATGAGCTGGTGCGTTCACTTCCGCTCGGTCCAGGCAAAGCGATTGATAACCCGGCGGTGCGATCGAGGCTCGCCGACTGGCACTGCAAGGCAGCAGGTTTGAAAAACACCGCTGCGCGCGCCCTCACCGCACTGTCTAAAGGCGACATGCCGGGACCGGAAAATTCCATCGGCAAACTGGTGGCGGGCGGTCTGATGCAGGACATCGCCAAGTACGCGATGGACCTGCAGGGTTATTCTTCGGTGATCGTCGATCCCGAGATTGCCGAAGGGGCAGCGCGTTTTCAGGCCATGCTGTTGCGCTCACCCGCCGTTCGGATCGAAGGCGGAACCGATCAGATATTACGCAACATCATCGCGGAAAGAGTACTCGGCCTGCCCGCAGATATGCGTGCCGACAAAGGCATCGCCTTCAACCAGATCCCCACGGGCGGGTCAGCGTGAGCGACAAACTCAAAGGCCAGCACGCGCTGGTAACCGGCGGTGGCAGTGGCATCGGGCTTGCCTGCGCGCATGCGTTTATCCGCGAAGGTGCGAGAGTGACGATCATCGGTCGCACCCGGGCGAAGCTCGATTCAGCAGTGGCGGAATTGTCTGCATTCGGCGATGTGGCGGCACTGGCTGCCGACGTCAGTGATGAGGATGCAGTTCGCGCAGCAGTTGAAAACGCTGCCAGACTTGCCCCCCTGACGATTGCGGTTGCGAATGCTGGCACGGGCGGTATCGCGCCGCTAAGCATGACGCAAGCCACTGACTGGCGCAGGATCATGGACATCAATCTGAACGGTACCTTCCATACCTTCAAGCACGCAGGTGCCGCGATTGCCGAGCACGGCGGTGGTGCCATGTGTGCGATTTCATCCATCGCCGGGGTGCGGACCCATCGTTTCATGCATGCGTATTGTGCCAGCAAGGCGGCAATTGATATGTTCGTACGAACTTCAGCCGATGAGTTAGGAGAATCCGGGATCAGAGTCAACAGTGTCTGCCCCGGTCTGGTTGATACCGACATCGCTGCTGGTCTGTTCGCAACGCAAGCCGTACACAACGACTATCTCGCCTGCATGCCGCTTGGCAGAACTGGTGTCACCGAAGACATTGCCAACGCAGTGCGCTTTCTCTGCGGTCCGGAGTCCAGCTGGATTACCGGGGTTAACCTGTCGGTTGATGGTGGGCACCATCTGCGGCGCGGTCCGAACTACGACGCGTTCTTTCAGAGGTAGCGGGCAGGAACCTCAAAACCAAAGATGCGGGCTGAATTCAGGCCCAGAACTCTGGCTCGTTCGGTGTCGTTGAGTTGACCCATGGTTCTCTCTATCGCCTGTGCCGAGTGTGGCCAGGTCCCCTCGTGGTGCGGCAGATCACTGGCCCACAGAAAGTTGTTGACCAACCCGTGTTCGCGGGCCAGATCGAGACCCACTTTGTCTTCCTGAAAGCTTGCAAAGCCATTGGTCTGAAAATACTCACTGGGCAGACGATCGAGTTTCGGGCGCACGAACATGTGGTGTTTCTTGTACGCCTCATCCATCGCCTGCAGCGCCCAGGCCACCCAGCCGATGCCCGCCTCGATGGTGCCGAATTTGAGTTTCGGAAAGCGATCCACCACGCCGGATGCGCAGATGTTAACGATGGCTTCCATGGTGGGGGCGAGCGAGTGCACGGCATAGTTGATCACCGCGCCGCCATTTCCGCGACTCGTTCGCGGGTCGCGACCAGTGGATACGTGGAAGGTGATGGGCAGATCAACATCCTGCACACAGGCCCACAGTGGATCGAATTCGGGCAGGTTGTAGTTGATCGCCTCGTGGTCGGGTGGTCCCCATACCGGTTTGCAGGGCATCGAGATGCCGCGGAAACCAAGTTTGGCACATCGCTCGATTTCGGTGATCGCACCTTTGATGTCGGCGGAAGCCACACACGCCATGGGTGACAGGCGATCGTTGTAGGGACCGTAGGTTTCCCAGGCCCAGTCATTGAATGCGTGACACATTGCCTGGCTGAACTTCGCATCGGGGGTCGCCCACATGGTGAGACCCAGGTTGGGAAATAGAATCTCAGCGTCTACACCGTCGAGCTCCAGATCCTTCAGCCGGTCTTCAGGTGTCATGGAGGCAGCGTTGCGCAACCCGTCTTCGCCGTCGAACTTGATGTCGCGTAAACGGATCGGGCGAAATCCTTCGGTTTTCTGCATCTTGGTACCGTCGGCGCCCAGGACCATGCCAGGCAGCCGATCCCACAATTCCTCGGGCAGACGCTTATGCCACAGATCTTTGGGTTCGCGCAGGTGGCCATCGGCAGACACCATGTAGTACTTGTTACCCGCATACGGGTGCGGACTGCGTGGCCAGTCAGATGATCCCGGTGTTTCCAGTCTCCAGGTGTTGTTTTCGTCTGGATGGGGCAACTGGCTGCTCATAGGGGCTCTCCGATCATTGGTGCTTGAGAAGTTATATCACGTGGTGAGCGGCTAGGTTAGCGGATCCTACCCGAACCGACGCGTTCATCATTCGGATGAATCACATTCCGCCAGCTGTTGCTTGATCTGTCGCTCGCGTTCGTTCGGGTAAGCCATCCCGACCTCCTGAGGGACTATGGTGCAAAGACTTACTGCGGGATGTGCAGGGATCCGTGCATAGGCGGGACGGGCTATTTCGGTTCTGGTGGTGGAGTACACGTCGCATGCCGCGCTTGGCAGCGTGTTACCGGCGACCCAGATTTCACCCATCTGCGTGTTTGTATGCACATCACCCTGTGAGCTGCATTTAGCAGGTCCCCCATCGTCCCGGTCTGCACCCGGTGACTCGCCAAAGATGATGCTGCGGGCCTGCTCGTTGAAGCTGTTGTGCGGGGATTGATAAGAATTGTTGATCACGTTGACCCAGCGCACCCGCGGCTCGTCGGCACGATTGCGGATGCGTGTCACGCTGTCACTGAAATTGGAGAAGGCATAGTTGCGCATGATGTTGTTCACTACGTCAACATTGTGCACATGAGATCGCAGGATCGGCTGTCGGTGGCGCACGTTGTAGAACACACTCCGGGTGAGTGATACGCCATCGATCCGGTGCTTCACAATGTCGTTCTGCATACCAGATATCTGCAGGCCTTTGTAGGCGTCGTAAAACAGCATGTTGGAGACCGTGATGTTCTCCGCCCGGTACCAGATCACCATCTTGGGTTCTTCGATGGCCAGGTCCTGCATGGTCCAGGTCAGATGGTCGAACACCACATGATGAACCAGACCGTGCTGGCCATCGATTGACAATGACCAGACCGGGCCGGTGCCTTTGAGCCGCAGGTGACTGAAGACCATGTGACCGGTGGCATAGCGCGGGTCATCAGTGTTCTCCGGTCCAGACCCGCGAATGATGATCGGCTGGTTACCCGAGATGGTGATTCCCGGAGACGGTGCTGATGCTCCGTCGACGGTCACAAAGGAGTGGCGCTCGGTCAGCACCAATGGCTGGTTCAGATCAATCGTTCCACCTGCAGTAAAACGGATGATGCGCGGTTGCGTTGTGTGCAACGCAGTGCGCAGCTGACAGGGCGCTGAACGGGTGCATGGCATGTGATCGAGGGTGCTGTCTCCTGATCCGGGGTCGACCCACATCACGCGACCACCCTCGCCACCGCGGGTCTCACTGCCATACCCGACAAAGGGCAGATCCGTTTGCGCCGGACTACGGGCGCAGGCGTTTCCACAGATCAGGCTCGTCCAGACCGCAGCCCAGAGCCAAGCGGTGCGGAGCAGGTGTCGATGGACTGTGCGTTGGATGAAAACGGTCACGGTACTGGCGCCCATTTCTTTGTGATTACGCGTAGGCTATCCCAATGCGATCTTCAAAACCTAACGCCTTCACGTGCACGACACTGGGATCTGCATTGTTAAAGCACTTGGGCGTGAAGTACTTCGGAGCACAGCAATGAGCATTAAAGACTGGGACCAGGGAGGTTATGAAGGGCTTCCGCTGCAGACTACGCAAGTCAGAGAAAGCTGCCCTTATTGTGCAGAACTCATCGAGCTCGTGATCGATCCGAGTCAGGGTGAACACACCTATATTGAGGACTGCTTCGTATGCTGTCGACCCATTACAGTGCTGGTTAGTCTCGGCGGAAACTCCGGCGGAGGATTTGGCGGAGGTTCTGGTGAAGGTCTTGACCCGGGTTCCGACGAAAGCGAAGTCTTTGTCAGCCTGCGTCAGGAAGACGAAGTCTGAGGATGATCAATGGAGCTGGTCCAGGAACGCGTTGATCTCGCGCGATGAAGTCAGGCGGATAAAGCGGATATGCGCCCAGCGCGGATCGCCCTGATCGCGCACATAGGCATCGCGCTTGCCGCGCTGGGCATTGATGATCCACCACACCAGCGAATCCTCTTTCTTCCATACGGCCAACTGCTGCCAGAAATTCTCGTAGTTGGTCCCCCACAACAGCTCATGACTGCGCCAGCGCTTCCATGAGCGCCGGATCACCCGCCACAGCAGTTGCGGTAGCGGCAGGTCCAGAAAGATGACGGTCTGCACGCGATCCCAGAATGTCCGCTCAGCAAACTCGCGGTAGGATCCCGCTGCGACCCAGCGATTACCCAGTGTTGCCTCGGCGAAGCGGCGTTCCAGCTCCGCAGGGTCTGTGGCGTTTAAGCCCACCCAGTCGGGTAACCAGTTCAAAGCGTCGAGTTCAACCAGATCAAGGTTCGTCTGCCTGGCCAGGGTGGCACCGAAAGTCGATTTGCCAGACGCGCTGTTACCGATGATGTGGATGCGCGTGCCGATGATGTTGGATTGATCGCTCATGCTATGAAACTTAAGTTCATCGCGTTTTTAAACTTTGTTTATTCGGCTGCGTGGAATCGAGCAATCGTGCGTACGGTCAAACACAACCTGTGTATCGAATCGTGCGATCAGGCTTTCGACGACATTGAAATGCGTGTCGGTGCAGGTGATTGTGCAGCTTACCTCGACTTCGCAATGCCAGTTTGGACGTTGCCAACTGCGCGCCAGATGATGTTCCCAACGGCAGGACAGAGGGTCGTTTGGGTTGATTGTGGCGCTCTGTGTAGAGCTGGAACTCAACTGTGTGCCGGTGTCCATTACGGTATAGCTATTGCGCGGTTCGTCGTGGCTGTAAATGATGGTGTCGCCATCGTTGCTGAATCTGGAGGCCGTGGCGTTGTCTTCGGCGGGGCTCGGGGCTTTTACCTGGTCTGTAGCGCCCGTTGCAGCCAGGATCGGTAGGGTGATGGTGCCGCGTTGAAACGCGAGTATGGCAGGGCTGACGGGTGGCCAGACCATTGGCCAGGGCGGACCAGAAAGAGCGACCCGCAGACGATGACCGGCATTGATGCGACACCCGGTTAAACGCAGATCGAGGTTCAGCATGAAGGGCTCATTCACAGGCACACTTTGCGGGCTCTTGAAACTCTGACGATGAATCAGGTTCACAAGACCTTGTGAAACCAGCCTGGAACTGCCGTCGGGTGCCACATCGTTCAGACGCACCCAGAGTGCCCCGGATGAAATCTGCGAGACAAGACTCATCGAAAGGTTAGGATGACCCAGAATCAGCAGATCGTGATCCAGCGGTCTGCTGGTAAACGAAAGGCTCTGCAGATCATCGGCGGTCTGATCAGCGGGTGGATGGTCAAGCCATTCGGGTGTACGGGACCCGATAAGCTGCGAGGGGATCGACAGATCTGCGGCTGTCTTTGCTTCTCCACCGAGATTGCCGTCGGCGTTGAGGTGCAGATACAACCGCTCCGGGTTATCGAATGTTGCATCAAACCAGGCGTCAGAAAGGTACGCTCTGACGGCATGATGGTTTTTTTGATCCGAATCAGGATTGGTGTGGAGCCACTTGTTCCACCAGGCCAATTCCTCTTCAGCCCAGTTGAGACCAGGCACCGAAACCCTGTGCGGATAGGTGTGGCCCCAGGGACCGATCAGGACTTTGGTGTGACATCGAAGATTCTGAAGAAGACGTGCGATGGGATTTGAGTAGGTGTCCTGCCATCCGGCTACCAGATAGGTCGGACAGGCAATGTGCCTGGCAGCGTCAGTACCCCTCGACCAGTACTCATCCTCAACCGGGTGCCGCATCCAGTTGCCAATAACCGGTTGAGTGGCCTCGAGCCGCTGTTGCCACATGTCGCGCCAGGCCTCTCCAACAACGTCAGGGTCGGGTGGTCCGGCCAGCACCGCTTTGAACAGCGCGCCCCACTGCAGGTTGGCGCGACCGAGTAAGCCGCCGTGATAATGCGCGTCATCGGTGTAGCGATTTTCTGTTCCGGCGATTGGCACAATGGCCTTGAGTGCCGCGGGTCGACGGGCGGCGATCTGCAGCGTGTTGATTGCTCCCCAGGATATGCCGCGCATACCGACGCAGCCGTTGCACCAGGATTGGCCAGCCAGCCAGCGGATACAGTGTTCGCCATCGGCGATTTCAAGCTCGGTGTACTCGTCGGTGATCACCCCTTCAGAGTCGCCGGTGCCGCGAACATCAACCCGCGCATAAGCGATCCCTGCTTGCGCCAGCACGGCACCCCACTGGTTGTCGTAAGCACGGTAAAGATCGCGCTTGCGATACGGTATGTATTCCCAGACGACGGGTGCGGGAGTTGTGTCTGGCAGCCACAGACGCAGCGACAGTCGCACGCCGTCGGGCATCGGTATCCAGGTGTGTTCAATCTGCCGGATTGTCATGCACGAAGGGTACTACGTTCCCAGTCACATTTTTCGTGTTGAGGAGGGTGGCAGGTGCCGTGAGCGGCGAAGAGGGAGACGATGATATGCTCAACCCCGGCTTTTCTGGGGAGAGGTAAAATGGACTATCAGTACGTTCGGTATCAGGTGGAAGACGGTATTGCGCGCATCGTGATTGATCGGCCTGAGGTCATGAATGTCATCAGCCGGCGTGTTTACTCAGAACTCGATCATGCGTTTTCAATTGCCGAGGAAGACGATGATATCCGGGTGATCGTTGTCAGTGGGCAGGGTGATCACTTTGGCGCTGGTCATGACATCGGTTCCGAGCAGATGCGCGATGAGTTAGACGAATACCCCCGCGATTTCTCCCCAATGGGCCTGGTCAAATCGATGGACCGTGGCGTTTACTGGCGCATGCATGATCGCTGGCGGAACATCGGCAAACCGACAATCGCCATGGTGCGTGGTTATTGCATCATGGGGTCGTGGATGCTGGCGGCGGCATGTGATCTGGTGGTGGCATCGGAAAACGCGCGCTTTGCCGACCGCTCGGTACGCTGGGGCGGGGCGCACCACGAATATCCAACCCACTTCTGGGAACTGGGAATCAAGAAAGCCAAAGAGTATCTGTGGACGGGCGACTTTATAGATGCGCCCGAAGCCGAGCGGCTTGGCATGGTTAACCGCGTAGTTGCCGATGACAAACTCGAAGAAGCGACCCTGTGGCTGGCTCGCCGGATTGCGCTGAACAGTCTGTATGCGCTCAAAGTGTCGAAAATGTCGATCAACCAGGCGGCCGACATCATGGGTCAGAGTGCTGCGGTTCGAGCGTCAGGGAATTTCTGGGTGCTCTCCACAGGCCGGGCTGGTGGTCGTGGCGACGAAAATGCAGACGACCGGGTCGAATGGTCCAAAGGCAGAAATGCCCGTTTCAATGCGCAGGAAGATGATGACGATCGACCCTGGTAGGAGCAGATTCACGGCCCCAGGAAGGATCGAGTGGCATCATTAAACAGATCGTCGGGTCCTGCGAACGCAAGTGCTGGGAGCACAGCGCACATGCGCAGAAGTTGTTTGAACATGGTTTCTCCTGGGTAAACTGGACACGACCGGGCTTGCGACTCTAGGCTTCATCCCTTGAACAACCAATTATCCATTTAACCCGGGGCAGGACCACTGTGAACTGGATTCTAGTGACGATCGTTGCCCTTGGTGCGCTGCTGTTCGCCAGCATGCCTACCCTGATCCGTTGGCGAATTGCTATTTTGCGGACGATTGGC
>JAQBYL010000096.1 GCA_027622495.1 Pseudomonadota bacterium | reverse complement strand
TTGACGAGTGACCAGGCTGGCCGCGTGCTTGGCTACGCCACCAGTCGTCTCGGGGTGCCCTATGACGTACGCCACATTTTTGACCTGTTGCGCTTTCTGTTGCCCTGGGCTCTCTTTCCGCGCCGCTTCCGATCAACCCTGTTCCGGCAGAACGTGGGAGATTCCACCCGGACGGTCTGTTCCGTGATGATTGCCGAGGCATTCGGTCGGTCGGATTTTCCGATCCTGCCTTTGATCCAGAAAAGCCCGGACCAGGAGATGCGTTTGTACCGGCGCAATCCGCGCCTTTGTACCCCCAGCGACTTCGATTACTCGCCCTACTTCCAGATCATCAAATATCCGTTCGTTGACATCACCGATCATGCCCGCCGCGGTCTGCTGCCCTGGCACGGGGATCCCGACGTGCTGAAAGAGTGCTGAAGGAATAAATCGCCACCAGTGTGCTGATACTGGTTCACGGCGACGTTTCACTAAGTGTGTGCTGCAGGAACTGTGTGGCACTGGAAATGTGTGGCACTGGAAATGTGTGACCGAGGTCCGGAACTGCCCGGGCAGTTGGTCTTAAATAGGCCCTGTCGTTCGAGTTTCTCCCCCCAAAGGCACGAATGACCTTAGGGCAGGATTTCTGCCCAATACGTGTGACTCCTCCTAGTGGAATTGCCCGGCGGTCCCCCCGCCGGGTTTCTTTTTTGTGGTCAAGGCAATTCTGGCCACTACCGGCAATCGAATGGCTCAGTGTGTCAAGCGCCCGCTGGCGTGCGACCTAGCCTTGCGTCCCCATCATTCCCGTTAGAGAGTCGTGATGGACCCACGCAGCAGGCAGCAGGCACAACAACCCGACCCCACCCGTGTGCGGCAGCGTCACTGGCTTGTGATTCTCGGTACCGCCACGACAGGTTTCTGGATCAGCGTGGTTTTTGCTTCCATCTGGCTGCTGCTCCTTTTCGCAGGGATGGCGACCCTGGCGCTGGGTGTCCTGTTGCTGAGTGCGGCGCGCTTGAGGAAAGTGAAGGAACAGCCTGGCAATAACATCGACCCCGAGTTACGTCGACGCAAATCCGATAAATTTAATTATATCAATGGATTAAGATACTAACCTAAACCAATATATTACAAATAATCAGCAGCCTTGGCCGAATTGGTCAAAACTCACCGGAATTCAAGCAGTTGCCAGTTTGTTTCACATGAAACGTTTGAGTTCTCATTTTTCGAGATCTGATTTGATTCGCGCGCGCAGCTTGTCCGCAAAGCCGGATTTCCAGAACACACGGTTGCTACCCTTCAGCAGAACGCTGTCTCCTGGCTGCAACACGCCCATCAAGGCATCCAGCAGATCCGCATCAGCCCGGTCGAAGTAACCAGCGGCCTGATCCGAAGGCAGAGCTTTATGGGTGTCGTGTGCGCCGGCCCCTACGCAAAAAACCAGATCCAGCCCCGCGCAAACCACGGCAAGGTCACGGTGATGGGCAGCCGAGTCTGGTCCAAGCTCGAGCATTTCACCGACAACTGCAATGTGCCGGTCACCGGGTTGCGCGGCCCAACTGGTAATCGACGCCCTGATGCTTGAAGGATTCGCGTTGTAACTGTCGTCAACAAGCCTAACACCGGCAATCATCTCGCTGGTCCCGCGCCCTTCCGGCAGCACCGCATCGGCAAGGTCGGTTGCACAGGCAACGTCCGAACCTGCCGCGTGCACAGCGGCAATGACTGCCGCCAGGGTGGTCGCACGATGCAGACCACCACCCGGAACCCGAGCACTGACCTCACGACCAAACACACTGTAGCTGGCCAGATCCCCCGCATAGTTCAGGAGCCGTACATCCGCCCCTGCAGAAGTGCCAAAACGGATGATCTCCCAGGGGCCTTCAGGCAGCGCCAGGCTTTCTTCTATAATAAGATGAGAATTCTCTTGTAACCCACTAGATATACTGAGTTTTTCAACCTCTATATCAGCTCGACTTGCAAAGTTAGCCGCATGCGCCAGGTGCACATTCAGCACGATCGCGACGTCTGGTCGAGCCAGTCTGGAAAGCGGCGCGATCTCTCCGGGATGATTGGTCCCGATCTCGTAGATCGCACACACGGCATCGGCCGGTGTTCGCGCCAGCGACAACGGCACACCAAGATGGTTATTGAGGCTGCCAGAGGTGGCAAAGCCACCCAGGGCGGCTGACAACATGGCCTTGCAGGTGGTCTTGCCGCTGCTGCCGGTCACGGCCAGAACCGGCTGATGAAACCGTTGCCTGGCCGCACGGCCCAGGTCCCACAGGCCATCGAGCGTGTCTTTGACCAGTATCTGTGGCACCGGTGCATCTACTTGCCTGTGCACCAGTGCCGCCGCGGCACCGTTCGCAAACGCCGCCGCAACATAGTCGTGACCATCGCGGTTGGACCGGTAGCCCACATTAAAACGCGGTCCGGGATCCCCTGTCAGGGCGACGAACAGGTCACCGGGTACCGCCAGGCGCGAGTCAATCGCAACGCCATCAAGCGCCGGTGGAGCAACATCGCCTGCTCGTCCATTGACCGCAGCGACGAGATCAGCCCAATTCCATAGAGACATTGCTTTAGTTTACATCCGTAACTTATTGTAAGTTATTAGCTTTATCACGAAGAACAAACTTCTGCACTTTACCGGTAGAAGTCTTCGGAAGCTCACAGAAAACCACATGTTTTGGTGCCTTGAAGCGCGCCAGATTGGCCTGGCAATAGGCGATCACCTGCGCTTCCGTGAGGGTCTGGCCCGGACGCAGCGTAACGAAAGCACAGGGTGTTTCACCCCACTTCTCATCATCCCGCGCAACCACGGCGGCTTCCAGAATCGCCGGATGGGCATACAACGTATCTTCCACTTCAATACTGGAGATGTTTTCACCACCAGAAATAATGATGTCTTTGGAACGGTCTTTGATCTGGATGTAGCCATCCGGATGCCACACGGCAAGATCGCCGGATCGAAACCAGCCGCCGGCAAAGGCTTCGGCCGTTGCCTGCGGATTCTTCAAATAACCCTTCATCACGTTGTTACCGCGCATGCAGACCTCGCCCATGGTTTTGCCATCCATCGGCACGGGCTCCAGAGTTTGCGGATCCGCAACCATCAACCCTTCGAGCATCTGCCCGCGAACGCCCTGCCGAGCCTTCAACGATGCCTGCGTCTGTTGGTCATGCGTACCCCACAGATCGTCCTGCCAGGCACACAGTGTGACCGGACCATAGGTCTCAGTCAGGCCGTAGACGTGGGTCACATCCATACCCAGAGCCTGGATTCCGCCGATGATCGCCGCCGGCGGTGCTGCTCCCGCTGTCATGGCTTTCACCGGATGCTTAACCAGCGCTTTCAGATCAGCGCTTGCCGAAAGTAGCGTATTCAACACCACCGGTGCGCCGCAGAAGTGATCGACCCGGTGCTCGGCAATGGCTTTAAAAACCTTGTCGGCACGGACCTGCCGAAGGCACACGCTGGTCCCTGCGTTAACCGCAAGCGTCCACGGAAAACACCATCCGTTACAGTGGAACATGGGCAAGGTCCACAGATACACCGGGTGTTCACCCATATTCCAGGTCAGCGCGTTGGACACGGCATTCAGGTAGGCGCCACGGTGATGATAGACGACACCCTTGGGGTTCCCGGTGGTGCCGCTGGTGTAGTTCAGGCTGATGGCATCCCATTCATCGCTGGGCAGGGTCATACAGAAGTCATCGGCGGCGACATCGATGAATGCCTCGTATTCCGTTTCGCCCAGGAGTTCGCCGGTCTCGCACAGATCATCGTCAATCGCGACGATGAGCGGGGGATTGATCAACCCCTTGAGGGCTTCGCCGGCCACATCTGAAAACTCACGATCCACCAGAAATACCCTGGCTTCACCATGCTGCAGAATAAACCGCACCATTGCCGCGTCGAGCCGGGTGTTTATCGCGTTCAGAACAGCACCCGCCATCGGCACCCCGAAATGGGCTTCGAACATGGCGGGAGGGTTCGCCGCCATGATGGCCACCGTATCGCCACGCCTTACTCCGCAACCAGCAAGTGCTGCGCTCAACTGAGCACTTCGCGCGTAAGTCTCGGCCCAGGTGATTCGCCGTTCACCGTGGATAACCGCCACCCGATGAGGATAGATGTCGCGGGCACGCAGCAGAAACGACAGCGGCGACAGGGCCTGATAGTTTGCCGGGCATTGATCCAGGTCGTTCTGATAAATATTGGTTTGGTCGGTCACGCGCAGCACACATTGAGTTGGACAGGAGGTAGTTAACACCATCGGGCGACCGATTTGGAGTATGCTTTGGCGTCTTCAACCGGTAGTCAAGGCAGTATGTTCAATCGCCTGGGGGCAGCCCTCACCTGGACCCGTAACTTCGTTCTGAATCTCATTTTTATCCTGATCGTGCTGGTTGTGGTGGTCTTTATGTTTTCCGGTCAGGGCCGGATGCCGATCGCCGACAAAAGCGCGCTGGTGCTCAATCCTGCCGGGGTATTCGTTGAGCAGGCAACAATCGGGGTGCCCTTCCAGGAACTGCTGCTGGATAACGCCAATGCAGAAACCGTGATCAATGACGTGGTAGAAGCCATCGATCGAGCCGCGAATGATGATCGAATTCAAGTGCTGGTGCTGGATCTGGACAATCTCATCGGCGTCTCAAGTGCAGATGCAGACACCCTTAAACCGGCGTTCGAGCGCTTTCAGGCCAAGGCCAAATCGATCATCGCCTACGGTAATTTCTACAGCCAGGCGCAGTACCTGATCGCAAGCTATGCCGATCACGTGTACCTGCATCCGCTGGGGCAACTGCTGCTGTCCGGCTTTGGCAGTCAACAGCTTTTCTACAAAGACCTGCTCGACAAACTTCGCGTCAACGTGCACGTGTTCCGGGTGGGTGAATACAAGTCAGCCGTAGAGCCCTACACCAGGAACAGCATGTCCGATGAAGCCAAAGAGGCAAGTCGCGTTCTGATCGACGGCCTCTGGAACAGCTACGCAAATGAAGTTGCAACAAATCGCTCGCTGACTACCGATGAGGTTAGTCGCTACGCAAACGAGTTCCAGACGATTCTGCAACAAACCGGTGGCGACCTTGCGCGTGCTGCCCTGGAAAGCGGTCTGGTCGACGAACTGCTGACCCGCGATCAGATCCAGGCGCGTCTGGCAGATCTGGTGGGAACGGATGCCAACGGAGACTTTAACCGTGTGGACTTGAAGGCTTACCTGGCTGGCAGCCGGTCGGCAGACAATTCGGCGGATCGCAAGATTGCAGTTATTGTTGCAAACGGCGTGTTGATGAATGGGGAAAGCCTGCCTGGCGTCGCTGGCGCCGACACCCTGATTGCGCAGTTGCGAACAGTGCGACAGCAGGATGATGTTCGCGCCGTGGTGATCCGGATCGACTCCCCCGGCGGAAGTGTGTTTGCCTCAGAGATGGTGCGCAAAGAGCTGGAACTGGTTCAACTGGCGGGCAAAACGGTGGTGGCCTCGATGGCCGGTGTGGCCGCATCCGGCGGCTACTGGATCGCCGCCACTTCGGATCGCATCGTTGCGCAACCATCCACCATCACCGGATCGATCGGCATCTTCGGGATTGTGCCAACCTTCGAAGCCTCACTTGCCAACCTGGGTGTGGCCGCCGATGGCGTAACCACATCGCCGCTGGCGGCTGCGGATCCGTTCTCGGGTCTCGGTGAGGAGATGGCGCAGATACTTCAGGCCAACGTCGAGAACGGCTATGAGCGTTTCATCAACACCGTGGCACGAGGCCGTGACATGGCTCCAGAGGAAGTCCACAAGATTGCCCAGGGACGGGTGTGGATCGGCAGTCAGGCGGCTGATCTCGGCCTGGTGGATGAACTGGGCGATCTGGCGCATGCCATTGAGGTCGCGGCAACCCTGGCCAACCTCACTGAGTACCAGGTTGAACGCTATGAGCCGGAACAGTCACCGCAGGATCGGCTGCTCAGGCAACTGATCGACGGGCAGTCATTCCAATCGACACCAAAGCCTGCGCTGCTGCGTCGGCTGGAGGATCTGCTGCGGATCCTCGATGTGTTCGACGACCCGATGAATGCCTATGCTCTGTGTGAGGCCTGTTCGGCGACGTCTTTTCGATAACCCCCGAGCCAAAAGAACCGGGCTTAAAACGAAGCTCACCGGTCGCACCACCTGGTACGACCGTCCATCAGCAACAACCTGCTGGAACAATAACCTGCTAGAACAAACGGAAACGCGGCCGCGCTGTCGAGGTTCGTCTGCGCGTGCTGCTGCGTCGGCGGCGCATGCGCCCGTGCAGTTCGCGGCGTTTGATCGACAGGTACTCTTCGCGGGAAAGATTGGGATTACGATTGCGGGTGCGCTCGTCCCCCCGGTATTTGCAGAAATCGGCAAACGCGTCGATTTCATGCTGCAGTTCAATGACGACCAGCTCAATCATGATGGCATCATCGATGTAACCCAGCACCGGCACGTTGTCGGGAATGATGTCCTGCGGATCGGCAAAATACGAAAGTGCGGCGAGCACATTCTTGCGCTCGGCGCCGTCCAGGGACCACTCCTCGTCACGTAACATGTCGATCAGTGCGTTGAGTTTGTTGATCCGCTCCAGAACAAACGCCGGCACATCAGAGTTTCTTACCTCTTCGACCATGCCTTCAGCTTTGGCGATGATTTCGTCATCCGAAGCACTGACTGCCAGCTCTTTGGCTTTCTTCATGTTGTTTTTGAAGAAGCGCAGATCTTTTTCTTCAAGCTCGAAAGTAACCTTTAATCCCATCAGGTGATCCCCAACCTTATTGAACTTGTGAACGCCGGCAACTATACCCGATCCTTTGAGTTTTTGAATGTTTGCCAATAGGTTGTGGTCATGGTCTTGATCTCTTTGCGCATCAGGATCAGCCCGATGAGATTAGGCAGGGTCATCAACGCTAGCGTGACTGCCGAGATCAGCCAGATCAGCGACGTATCGACAACGGTGGCAATGAAGAAACCAGCCACATAGACAATCCGGTAGGCGGTCACCCATTTCACGCCAAAAAGATAGGTGACGGCCCGGTCGCCGTAGTAAGACCAGGCGATCGCGGTAGAAAACGCGAACAGCACAAGACCCAGGGTCACCGCGTACTGACCTGAGTCCCCAAGAAAACTCCGCTTGAATGCTTCGGCTGTGAGCGGCACCGAATGAAGCAGAGACTTACCGCTGACCTGCACGTTCTCGGTAAGCTTGCCGGCCGTGATGGTCAGTTCACCGGTGTAGTCACTGCCGTCGCGTTTAATGCGAACGTCTTCTGCAATCGATCGGTTGTGCAGCACCGTTATGCCAGTCAGATCCGCAATTCCTGCGACTACATTCAGCGAACCAGTGAACGGAACGACCGAATCATCCTCCCTGGTCCCGATGTCCATGTGCACAAACAGGTCGTGCACATTCTGCGGATTGCTCTCGACATACTCACCAGTGATGAATTCGGTATCAAAACCCGCGAACTCGGTATCGAACTTCTCGGTCCAGACACCACTCGACAGAATGACCAGGCCCGTGAGCGTGCAGATGATCAGGGTATCGATGAACGGCTCCAGAATACTCACCATGCCTTCCGAAACCGGTTCATCGGTCTTCGCTGAGGCGTGCGCAATGGGTGCGGAACCCTGGCCTGCCTCGTTGGAAAACAACCCCCGGTTCACGCCTCGATTGAACGCATAGGCGAAGGTTGCACCGAGAAAACCGCCGGTGGCCGCTGAACCCGAAAACGCATTTTCGAAAATGGCAGTAAAGGAAGGCCACAGCTGATCGTAGTTGCTGAGGGCCACAGCGATTGCGCCTGCGGCGTATAACACACCCATCAACGGGACGATGCTGGCGGCAAACCGTGCGATTCGACGGATTCCACCGATGATCACCAGGGCCATTAGCACCGACAGAACCGCGCCGCTGACTGCCGGATGAATGCCAAAGGAGGCTTCCAGACCGGCGGCCATGTTGTTGCTCTGCGGCATATTGCCCGAGCCGAACGAACTGATCACCGTGGCCGCGGCAAAGAAGATCGCCAGCCAGCGCATGTTCAAACCGCGATCCATGTAGTACATGGGTCCACCGGCCATGCGCCCCTGCTCATCCTTCACCCGGTATTTGTGCGAGATCGAAACTTCCGCGAACTTCGTCGTCATGCCAAGAAAAGCGGTCATCCACATCCAGAACAACGCTGCTGGTCCACCCAGATAGATTGCGAAGGCGACGCCGCCGATATTGCCGGTTCCGACAGTGCCAGACAAAGCGGTGGAGAGAGCCTGAAAATGGGTTGTGTCGCCTTCCGCCTTGTCATCAGATTTGTTGCCGCGGACCACGCTCCAGGCGTGGCGGAAAAACCGGATCTGCGGAAAGCCCAGATAGACCGTCAGAAACAGACCCACACCCAGCAGCAGGAGCGGAAAGTAAGCTGCACTGCCGAGCAGCGAATCGAGAAAATTCAACAGGTTTTCAAACCAGTTCATCTAACGTCTTCCTGTGTGGTGATCTGGTTATCCGCGGTTGGTTCTCTGAAAAGAGCTCCGTACAACACGTCGAAGATGCGATTCTGCTCAATCACGCCGCGCAACGCGCTGGCGTTCGGGCCCTGTGCATAGGCAGCAACATCTTCCCCGGCATGTGTTTCCACCGGCAGCGCCACTGCCGCTGCCTGACGATAATCTTTGGCCTGGGTGTCTGCTTCACTCAGATCGGCGGGTGGTTGCTTGTATCCGGGACCATTGGCATAGGTCAGTGTTGTATAGGGTTTCATGAATCCGGCATACGCCTGCGGTATGGGGACAGTACCCAGGATCGGATTGCCTCTGGGCGGGTAGCCGGCGATGGTCAGCGTGTGACTGTGATCGGCGGTCACGAGGATCAGGGTATCTTCCGGATCGGTCAGATCTTTGGCGACCTGCACAGCATCATCCAGCGCCGTCATATCAGTCATCGCGCGGTAGGCGTTGCCGAAGTGATGAGCGTGATCGATGCGTCCGCCCTCCACGACCAGAAGATAGCCGTGGCGTGAGTTGGCAAACTTGTTAATCGCAAACCGGGTCATCTCCGCAAGGGACGGCTCCCCCCCTGCATCATCGGCGCGATCCGCTTCGAACTTCATGTGACTTGGTTCAAACAGACCCAGAACCTGATCCGGCGTATCGGGTCTCAGAGCGTTGAACTGCTCGAGATTCCATACAAACTGACGATTCGGCGCCTCTTTCTGCCAGTGGGCGATGAGATCAGTTTCGTCATTTCGTTTTCCATACTGGTCAGCGTATTCGGGATCGACCGCACTCACCGGTCGAAAGTTCTGCCGCCCACCGCCGAGCACCACATCGATGCCTTTTCCTTCATTGAAGTCGATCAACTGTTGTGCGATGTCGCGGCAACCGGCGAGTTTTGCCTCTTCCGGCACGTTGCTGTCTGCTTCCCAATCCCGATCAGGGGCGTGTGCATAACCCGCAGCAGGGGTTGCGTGGGTCACAGTTGTGGTGGTCACGACACCGGTTCGCAGGCCGTGCTCGACGGCTATCTCGAACAGAGTACGCAATGGGTTAGCCAGAGCCGCTTCACAATCACCCCTTTCAACATCAGCCCCAACGCTCAGAACCCCGGCGCGGGTTTTTTCGCCTGTGACGATCGCTGTCATGGTCCCGGCGCTGTCAGGAACCTGCATGTCGGTGTTGTAGGTTTTGACCAGAGCAACATTTTCGAAGGTTTCAAACGCCAGCACATGTTCCTCACCGGTACCGCCCAGCTGCTGACCGCGATATATACGTCCCGCGGTGATGGTACTGATACCCATGCCGTCACCAACGAACAGAATCACGTTGTTTCCCGATGGTGTAGCGGGCGATACGATGTCGGCGGCAACGGATGTATCTGTTGGGGCTGGGGTGGAAATTGAGGTGGAAATTGAGGTGGAAGTCGCCGCAGGAGCTGGCGTTGAAGTCGGGTCAGCCGCACAGCCGGCCAATATCAGAACACACCAGACGATCGATCTCATGAACGCGGCTCGCGCATTGTCACAAATTCCTCTGCCGCGGTGGGATGGATCCCGATGGTCGCATCAAACTGCGCTTTGGTGGCACCTGCCGTCACTGCAACCGACAGACCCTGAATGATCTCTCCTGCATCGGGACCAACCATGTGAATCCCCACCACTGCGTCATCCGCCTTGTTGACAATGAGCTTCATCATGGTCCGTTCATTGCGCCCGGACAGCGTGTGTTTCATGGGTCGGAATTCGGACTGGTAAATGTCTACATCGGCATAGGTCGCGCGCGCTTCTTCTTCTGTGAGGCCAACCGTGCCGATATTGGGCTGACAGAACACAGCCGTTGCGATGTTGGAATAATCGATCTTCCTTTTCGGCTTGCTGGTGAACAGGTTATTTGCGATGCACATGCCTTCGGCAATTGCCACCGGTGTCAGCTGAATCCGGTCGGTGACGTCGCCGATGGCGAAGATATTCGGGGTGCTCGTCTGATAGTAATCATCAACCTTGATGGCGCCGTTCTCGTTCAGCGCAACCCCTGCGTTCTCAAGCCCTATGTCTTTCGTATTGGGGTGACGGCCGGTTGCATACAGGACCAGATCGGTATCGATACTGGCGCCGTCCGCCAGGTTCACCTTGAGACCGTTTGTGGTCTGCTCAACTGATTTCACGTTGGTGTCGAAGCGCAGATTGATGTCGCTGTTTTTCAGTTCCTGTGCCACGAACTGCCTGACCGACAGGTCAAAGCCGCGCAAAAACAGCGGACCGCGATAGAGCAGATCAACCTGTGCGCCCAGCCCCTGGAATATACCGGCGAATTCCACCGCAATGTAACCGCCGCCCACGACCACCATCCGGCGTGGGAACACCGGCAGATAGAAGGCCTCATTCGAGGTAATCACATGTTCTTTGCCGGGGAAGTCGGGCACCGTGGGCCAGCCGCCTGTGGCGATGAGTATTTTGTCTGCGGTGTACTGCACACCGTCAATTGCCACCGTATGGGCATCAACAAGAACCGCTTTGCCCAGGTGGATGTCGACACCGGCATTGTTGAGCATGGTTTCGTAGATACCGTTCAGGCGCTCGATTTCTGTGGTTTTGTTATCGCGTAACGTCGGCCAGTCAAACCGGGCGTTCATCCCGGACCACCCATAGCCTTGAGCGTCTTCAAAGTCCTGAGCAAAGTGCGAGCCGTACACGAACAGTTTTTTGGGTACGCAGCCTACATTGACGCAGGTGCCCCCCAGATAAGTGGACTCAGCCACAGCAACCCGGGCGCCCTGCGCCGCCGACATGCGGCTCGCGCGTACCCCGCCAGACCCCGCCCCGATGACGTACAGGTCATAGTCGTAGTTCATGGGTCATTTTTTTCCGCTGCGCACAAGGTGCGTGAGCCTAATGGATCAGCGATCAATTGCAAACTCGCTAACGCCACTCGTGGCCTCAAGATGCCGCCGGGCAGAGGCTCCACCTTCGCGGTACGGAAAGCCCGGATGTGACAACCATCGCCATCTCATATCGCAAACAGGCTA
>JAQBYL010000095.1 GCA_027622495.1 Pseudomonadota bacterium | reverse complement strand
ATTGGCTTTGTCGGTCATCAGGTCAGCGATGATGTCGCCTTCAGCGACTACGTCATCCGGTTTGACATACCATTCGACGATCTCCGCCTCGACCATCCCCTCACCGAGATCAGGGAGTTTGAAAACAAACTCGCTCATTCCTCCTCCAGCAGATTTTCGATCGCAACCATCACCCGTTTCTGGCCGGGAAAGTATTCCCACTCAAAGGCGTGTGGATAGGGGGTATCCCATCCACAGACCCGTCGGACAGGTGCTTCGAGCGCATAAAAACATTCTTCAACAATGGTCGCCACAAGTTCCGCACCGTAGCCTGAAAACCGCGTCGCCTCGTGCAGCACCAGGCAACGCCCGGTCTTTTCAACAGACTGTTTCAGGGTTGCCACATCGAGCGGAAGCAGCGTGCGTATATCAATGATGTCGGCCGCCACACCAAGCCGCGCGGCTGACGCCTGAGCCACATGAACCATAGTGCCGTAGCACAGGATGGTGAGGTCGTCACCGGCGCTCACGACTTCGGCACGACCGATCGGCAGGCTGTAGTAGTCTTCCGGAACTTCGCCCCCCGGGTGGGTGCTCCAGGGAACCGCCGGTTTATCGTGATCGCCATCAAAGGGACCGTTGTAAAGCCGCTTGGGTTCAAAAAAGATGACGGGGTCATCATCTTCCACAGCGCTGATGAGCAGGCCCTTTGCATCGTAGGGGGTTGATGGCATCACCACTTTCAAACCAGCGACGTGCGTGAACAACCCTTCGGGGCTCTGCGAATGCGTCTGGCCACCGCGGATGCCGCCACCACAGGGCGTGCGCACGGTCACGGGTGCGAAAAAATCACCGCCTGTTCGATAGCGCAGCTTCGCCAACTGGCTCGCGATCTGATCGAAACCCGGATAGATGTAGTCAGCGAATTGAATTTCAGCAATCGGCCTTAAACCATTCACACCCATACCGATTGCGGCGCCAATGATACCGCCTTCGGCAATGGGAGCATCGATCACGCGGTGCTCGCCATGTTTGCGCTGCAGGCCATCAGTGGTGCGGAAGACCCCACCGAAATAGCCTACATCCTCGCCAATCACCACCACGCTGGGATCACGGGTCAGCATGATATCCATGGCGGAGTTCAGTGCCTGAATCATGTTCATCTGAGGCATCTGTCAGTCCTCCCCAATCAGGCGGCGCAATTCATCACGCTGTTCAATCAGATGGGCAGGCATATCCCGATAGACATCCTCAAACAATTCACTTCGATCCAGGAACGGACCCGTCGTCATGGTTCCGTAACTTTCCGCGTCCTGCCAGCTTTCGCTGATGTGCTGGGTGAGCTCAGCGGTAAGTTTCTCGTGCTGGTCGTCACTCCAGCAGCCGGATTTCTGCATGAACTGTTTCATCCTGGTTATGGGATCGCCCAGCGGCCACGACGCATACTCATCCCGCGGGCGATAGCGGGACGGGTCATCGCTGGTGGAATGCGCGCCGGCGCGATAGGTCACATGTTCAATCAGACAGGGACCATGCCCGCGGCGCGCCCGCTCGGCCGCCCATTCAGTGACAGCATGAACCGCAAGAAAATCATTTCCATCTACCCGTAACGAGGCAATGCCGTAGCCGGGACCACGTGAGGCAAAACTGCGACGCTCGCCACCGGCGAAGCCCTGGAAGGTAGATATGGCCCACTGGTTATTAACCACGTTCAACATAACTGGCGCCTGATAGACTGCGGCGAATGTGAGGGCGTGATGAAAATCTGCCTCAGCGGTGGAGCCATCACCGATCCAGGCAACGGCGATGTTGTCTTCACCTTTGATCGCCGCGGCCATGGCCCAACCGACGGCTTGTGGAAATTGAACTGTCAGATTACCGGTAACCGAAAAGATCTTGCCCCGTGCCCAGTGATACATCACCGGCATCTGCCGCCCCTTACACATGTCGTTGGTGTTTGACAGGCACTGGCACATCAGATCAACCAGACTGCGGCCCCTGGCAACCTGCAGACCCTGGCAACGATAACTCGGGAACAACATATCAGTCGGTCGCAGCGCCATGCTCTGGGCCACCGAAATCGCTTCTTCGCCCAGCGACTGCATGTAGAACGAAATCTTACCCTGGCGCTGCATACGCACCATGTACGCATCGAAGAGCCGGGTGAGAAGCATGTGGCGTAGACCAATCTGCAGATCCCGTTCATCCAGATGCGGATGCCATGGTCCCACAGCATTCCCATCATCATCCATCACCCGGATGAGCTCTTCGCTCAAATAAGCCATCGCCCGGACCGAGGTATTGACCTCGGGGCGGTCCACTGCTCCGGGATCGGATAGCGCTACGTAACTGAAGTCTGGTTTATCGCCTGGGCGAGCTGGAGGGTGGGGAATATGCAGAGTGGGCTTGTTGCTCATTGCGCCTTCGCAGGTTGTGCATGACACCTGCATTGTAGCCTTTGCGGGACACGTGTGAGACCCGGTGCTCCACGTAGAGGTCAGCGTCTGCGATAAGCGTCAATGGGTTTTATCGGTGCCAGCAGCAACCACAACACCCACGCAAACCAGGAGATGAAAATCACCGCCAGGATCCACGCGAGCTTTTCCTTCCCACCGGTTCGCTCCGACAGGAGGATAAAAAGCAGCGGCAGCAGCCAGATCACACCGAAGAGGATAAAAAAAACCAGGGTTACCATTGCACCAAGGATGTCCATCGCCTGCCTCCAAACTGTCTGACTGTCTGTCGAGCAAGAATCGGGCCAACACAAATGCCCCTATATTCAACAGGTTACATTACAGCCAACAACCAGCAAACGGCGGTGTTAGCCAACCGCTGGTCAAATTGACCGCCTGATCCAACGTAAGGCATGATCCCTGCGCCGTCCGGATCCACTCATTCACTCGATTCAAGAGAGCTGCATGGTTGACAACATGTCAAAGCGGGGCTTTGACCCCCTCACCTATCATTTTCAGGATCAGGTCCCTGAGCCCGGTCACCTGACCGAAATAGCCGATGGGGTTTTCTGGGTGCGCATGCCCATGGGTGGGCGCCTGAACCACATCAACCTCTGGCTGTTGCGGGACATTGACGGCTGGACCATCGTCGACACCGGCATCTTCAGCGAAAATGTCAAAAATCACTGGCGCACGATTTTCGCTAACTGTCTCGAGGGAATGCCCATCACCCGGGTCATTGCCACCCACCTGCACACCGATCACACGGGTCTCGCCGGCTGGATCTGCAAGGAATGGGACTGCGATCTGTGGATGAGCAGAAGCGATTTTTACATGTGCAAAGTCATGGCTGCCGATGGCCCGACGGATGTACCCGAGGACGCCATCCGCTTCTACCGCCGCGCCGGTTTCACCGAAGCCCGGCTCGACCGCTACCGCGCCCGCTTCGGTAACTTCGGTGCAAACATTTCTCCGCTTCCGGCAGGCTACCGTCGGATCAGTGAAGGTCAGTACCTCGAAATCGGCGGTCGCGAATGGCGCGTTCTGATCGGCCACGGCCATGCCCCGGAACACGTGTGCCTGTATTGTTCTGAGCTGAAACTGATCATCGCGGGTGATCAGATCCTGCCGAAAATCACACCGAACGTCAGCGTTCAGCCCTCTGAGCCCCTGGCAAACCCGCTGCGTGAGTGGATATCGAGCTGCGGTCGGTTCCGCGAGATGCTGCCACCCAACCTGCTGGTGCTGCCGGCCCACGAGAGCCTGTACACCGGGCTGCACGAACGTCTCACCGCGCTGATTGACTGGCACGAAGTGGCGCTCGATAAGCTCTATGACCTGTGTGCCACACCCAAACGGGCCGTCGATGTGTTTCCTGCCTTGTTTAAAAGCACGATTACCGAAGGCAGCTTCTTCCCCGCGACAGGAGAAGCCATCGCGCACCTGCACTGCGCTCAGGAACGGCGGATGCTCAACCTAGATCTGGATGACCAGGGTGTCGCCTGGTGGCGACAGGCCTGACGCCAGATCAGTTTTTACGTGCACCCTTAAAATCGGGTGCACGTTTTTCAAGAAATGCGCTGATCGCCTCTTTGTGCTCCGGTGATGCATAACATTCCTTGAGCGCATCACCTTCGCGTTTCTGCACCTCTGACAGATCGGTTTCGCTGATGTTCTGAGTCAGCAACTGCTTGATCATTCGCAACGCGGATTGCGGATTCTCACCCATTGCGCTCGCGACGCTGCGCGCTTCGGCAAGCAGGTCGCCGGCTGAGGTGACTTTATCGACCAGACCAATTTCCAGAGCTTGGTCCCCGGTTATGGTTTTTCCGGTCAGCATGAGTTCACTGGCCTGGCCAAAGCCGAGCCGGTGCGTCAGAAAGTGTGAGCTCGCAAGTTCTGGGACCAGCCCCATCTTCACAAACCGCACGCTGAGCTTGGCGTCGTTTGCGGCAATCAGGTAGTCCATGGGCAGTACCTGGGTCAGCCCTATGCCCACTGCTGCACCGTTGATGGCCGCAACCATTGGCTTGGACCTGCGGACCAGACCCACCCAGTCACGCGGGTCGTTTCTGCCGGTTGCTGTTGTGGCGCCATCCGCCTGGGCTTTGAATACCGCTTCGATGTCAGCCCCCGCACAGAAACCGCGGCCGGCACCGGTCACCACAATGGCATTGATCTCATCATCATTGTTGGCGGCTTCCACTGCTTCGGCCATTTCTGCACCCATCTGGTAGGTCCAGGCGTTTAACCGCTCGGGGCGGTTAAGGGTGATCGTCAGAATGCCGTCCTGTCGATCGGTCAATATCGTTTCAAACATGGTCATCTCCCCGCTGATTCGCTCAACCTTTATTAGAGCCCGTTTAGCGCTCAAATGGAACGCAATCGACATCGGATGCTAGAATGCACCGCCCTTCTGACGAGGCATCTAAGCCGTGGCCCAGATACTCGTAGAAAACCTGGAAAAACGTTATCGCATAGCCGAACGTAAACCAGGTCTGTGGGGTGCGGTCAGCGGTCTGGTGAATCGGGTGTACCGCGATGTCGATGCGCTGCACGGGGTCAGCTTCAGCATCGAACCCGGCGAACTGGTCGGGTATATCGGCCCCAATGGCGCGGGCAAATCGACCACTATCAAGATTTTGTCTGGCATCCTGGTTCCCTCGGGCGGTCATTGCATCATCAACAACCGCATACCGTGGAAAGACCGTGTCGCACATGTGGCTGGGATCGGGGTGGTGTTCGGTCAGCGCACCCAGTTGTGGTGGGACCTGCCCGTCATTGAATCATTCGATCTGCTCAAAGACATCTATCGGGTTCTGCCGCTCGCCTACAGGACCATCCGCGACGAACTGATCACCCTGCTCGATCTGGAAGCGCTGCTCGACACGCCGGTCCGCCAGCTGAGTCTTGGCCAGCGCATGCGCTGCGACCTGGCAGCTTCTCTGATCCATCAGCCGGACATTCTGTTTCTCGATGAACCTACTATTGGTCTGGATGCGGTCGCAAAGCTGAGCCTGCGCCATTTTGTTAAACGGCAGAACCGCGAGCGCGGTACCACGGTTCTGCTCACTACCCACGACATGGACGACATCGAATTTCTCTGTGACCGTCTGATGCTGATCAATCACGGTACGCTGCTGATGGACGGAACCGTGAACGACCTGCGCAGCAGTGCACGAAGGGTGGTGGTGGATTTTGAAGTGGTGCCAGCGCTTTCACCCGAACATCTGGCTCTGCGGCTTGATCCAGGTGCGCCCTTGACCGAACGGGTTGAATTTCAGGTATCGAGTCAGGTCCCCGCGTTCGTCTCAGCGATAACTGCCGGCTACCCGGTGCGTGACCTGACCGTGGAGCATCAACCTATAGAGGAAATCGTTGCTGACCTCTACCGGCGCTTGAAGTGAACGCCTCAGCTGGTCTGATGTTGCGTCTTGCGCCCTATCTTTCGGTCGTCGCAATTCGATTTAAAATTCTGCTGCAATACCGCGCGGCTGCGCTCGCAGGCTTTGGAACACAGCTCTTCTGGGGCTTGATCAAAATCATGGTGTTCGTTGCGTTCTATGCCTCAGCCACCAGTCCGCCGCCAATGAGTTTTGCCCAGGTGCTGGTTTACATCTGGCTCGGTCAGGCTCTGCTCGCCCTTCTGCCGTGGAACGTGGACAGCGAAATCGCCACCCATATCCGCACCGGGGGCGTTGCTTATGAACTGCTGCGGCCACTCGACCTGTACGGTTTCTGGTACGCAAGAACGATCGCGTTCCGCTCTGCACCCACCCTGCTGCGGTTGGGGCCGATGCTTGCCTTCGCTTACCTGTTTCTGCCGCTGATCGGTCTCAGCGAATGGGCGCTGCCTGATCCGGCCGGAGGGTTGAGCCTGCTGCTGTTTGTGTGCTCCCTTGGTGCCACACTTCTGCTCGCTTCCGCCATCACCATGATCATGCACATCGCCCTTCTGTGGACGGTGTCGGGGGACGGGTTCAATCGCCTCATGCCCGGGATTGTTCCGGTTCTGAGCGGTCTGACTATCCCGCTGCCGCTCTTCCCTGACTGGATGCAGACCTTTCTTTACTGGCAACCGTTTCGGGGGGTGGCGGATGTGCCCTTACGCATCTACTCCGGACATATCGCAGCGACTGAGGCCGGGTTTGAAATTCTGCTACAGCTGGCCTGGACTGCCATCATCATCGCGTTCGGCTACTGGTTGCTCATCCGCGGACGACGCAAGCTGGTGGTGCAGGGTGGCTGATTCGATCGCCAACGACTTTGCTCTGTATCTGAAGATGGTCAGCCAGTCGATCCGTTCGCAACTGCAGTATCGTTTGTCTTTTCTGCTGATGAGCATTGGTAACTTCGTGACCTCAGGGGTCGAAGCGTTTGGCGTGTGGGCGCTGTTTGATCGCTTCGGCACGCTCGGCCAATGGTCGCTGCCACAGATTGCGTTTCTGTATGGCCTGGTCAACTGTGTTTTTGCGGTGGCCGAAGGGCTCGCACGCGGATTTGACATATTCGGTAGCGAGTTCGTCAAAACCGGCAACTTTGACCGGTTGCTGCTGCGACCTCGAAGCACCGTTCTGCAACTGGCCGGTCATGAGTTTCAGATTCATCGTATAGGCCGGTTTGTTCAGGGTGCGGTGGTTTTCGGCTGGGCTGTATGGATGCTCGGAATCGACTGGCACGCAGGTAAAGTGCTGCTGCTCGTTTTTACTTTCGTTGCCGGGGTGGCGTTCTTCTATGCGCTCTTCATCATCCAGGCGACGTTCTCATTCTGGGCGACCGAGTCTCTGGAGATCATGAACACGCTGACCTATGGCGGGGTTGAAACGGCGCAGTATCCACTGGCAATTTATCGCAAAGTTTTCCGCCGGTTCTTTACCTACATCGTCCCGTTGGGATGTATTACCTACTTTCCGGCAATCGCCGTGTTCGGCATCGACGACCCGCTCGGAAGCTCGCGCCTGTTTCAGTACATGGCACCGTGCGCTGGTCTCGGCTTTTTTGCTGCTGCTATTTTTCTGTGGCGTTTCGGCATCCGCCACTACACCTCCACTGGAAGTTAACAACTGCTTCTCTACTCATAACGCAGCGCATCGATCGGATCGAGATCGGCCGCTTTTGATGCTGGCAGAATCCCGAACAACACCCCGATCAAACCGCTGAAACCCACCGCGATCAGCACCGCCCACCAGGGCACCGATACCGGCGGAAAATTGGGAACAAGCGCTGCGATCATGACCCCGAGACCGTAGCCCACCAGCAGACCAAGCAACCCCCCCAGCAGAGACAGCGCCAGGGCCTCGATCAGAAACTGCATCAGTATGTGCTCACGTCGTGCCCCGAGCGCTTTGCAGATACCGATCTCGCGGGTACGTTCGGTAACCGAGACCAGCATGATGTTCATTATTCCGATTCCACCTACCAGCAGTGAAATACCGACGATGCCGCTCACGATCACCGTCACCGTGTTCAAACGACTCGGCCATCTGCTCCGATGTTTCAACGCGAAAATCATCTGGCTGGTTGCCGGTCAGGCCGTGTGTGCGCCGCAGCAGCGAACGGATACGATCAGTTATTTCTTCCAGATCATCGATGTCAGCAACAGTCATCTGAATCACGATGTCCGGCTTGTCCTGCACCCCGTTCATACTGCGCATGGTCTCGTAGGGCACCATCACGAAATCATCCTGGCTGAACCCGAACATCTCGCCACGCGGTTCCATCACCCCGATCACCTTGAGCCACTCACCACCGATTTCGATGTATTCACCAATGGGATCTTCCGGCAGCGAAAGATCCTTGGCCGTATCCTGGCCCAGCACGCAGACGCGGCGTCTTTTCTGGCTGTCGGTTGCCGACAGAAAACGGCCCTCGGCAGCATAGATGCCGGCAACATCCTGAAAGCTGTATGTGGTTCCCCGCACCTGCGTCAGCGTGGTCTGCGACTGGTAACGCACAAGACCAGCCCCATCTTCTGAAAACAGAATGGGTGTGATTGATTCGATTCCTTCGACCCGCTCCTGAATCAGCTGCAGATCCTGTGGCGCCAGGCGCGCATTGCGCCCTTTGAGACGTTCCTCCAGCGGTGTGTAGGAACTCACCGAAAAACTGTTTGTTCCGAGGCTTGCGAACTCAGACATGATGGATACGCGCAGACCCTGAACAAGCGATATCACCGCAATCACCGAGGCAACCCCGATGATGATGCCCAGGGTGGTCAGGACACTGCGAAAGCCGTGAGCAATGATCGACTCAATAGCCGAGCGGAAACTTTCAATCAGTGTGAACATCGTTCTTATAGTCGTGCTTGACCTTTCCATCGCTCAATTCAATAACTCGTCGGCAATGACCGGCAATGTCAGGTTCGTGGGTCACCACGATCAAGGTCTGCCCATCGGCATACAGCTCATCAAAAAGCTTCATGATGTTGCGGGTGGTATCGGAATCAAGATTACCCGTTGGCTCATCTGCAAGCAGAATCGAAGGTTCGGTCACAAGCGCCCGGGCGATGGCCACCCGCTGACGCTGTCCACCCGACAACTGATTTGGCATGTGGTCAGCGCGATCAATCAGGTCGACCCTGCGCAGTGCCTGCATCGCCTTCTGTTCGCGCTCCGCCAGACCCATGCCGCGATAGATCAGCGGCTGCATCACATTGCGCAGCGCGGTGGCTCTGGTGAGCAGGTTGAAGCTCTGAAAGATGAAACCGATTTCCTGGTTACGGATGCGCGCAAGATCATTCTCGGAAAGATCACCAACATTGCGCTCGTTCAATACATACTCACCGGCGCTGGGCCGCTCAAGACAGCCCATGATGTTCATCATGGTGGATTTACCGGATCCTGAAGAACCGATGAATGCGACATACTCGTTGCGCATGATATCGATGCTGACCGAATCCAACGCGATGACCCGGTGGTCGCCCATGGTGTAGTAGCGCGAGATTCCGTCCATGTGGATCAGCGGCTGCGCATCCACCCTCATCAACTCCCGCGACCGGTGATCGCGTCGCCATCGTTGAGTCGACGGAGCATCCGCCCGGGGCCCAGCACGATCGGCACTTCTGCGGCCACGCCGGAACGGATTTCCTGATACTCATCATCAGAAAGACCAATCTCAACCGGGGTTTTTACCGCAATGCCGTTGTCGTCACGGAACACATAGTGGTTCTGAGCCCGGCTGGATGAATCTTCTTCTGTTATGAGGGCGCGAAGCGGGACGCTCACAACTTTGTCTTCACTCTGCGTATAGATCGCCGCGCGACACGACATACCGGGGCGCAGTTTGATCCCATTGGTATCCGTTATGCGGATCTTGACCAGAAAGGACAGGCTGCGCCGACCCTGCTCGATCTTCGCTGTATTGGCGATGAATTCCACTACCCCGGTCAGTGGCTGATCGGGGTAGGCAATCGCGACGATCTCTGCGGTCTGACCGAGATCAACGTCTGCAACATCAGCCTCATCCACATGTACTTCGGTCAGAATGCTTGCGGGATCGGCAATGGTCATGAGACCACTGCCAGGTATGTTGGTAGTGCTGGTTATCGCGGTCTCACCAACTTCGATATCAAGCGATGTAACCACCCCATCGATCGGGGCTAGCACACGGGTTTTAGCCAGCTGATCCTCAAACTGCTGCAGCATCGCGCCGGTCTGGACCAGGCGTTCCCGACTGGCCTCGAGGTCCACGCGGGCAATCTCTAACTCGTGCTCAGCAAGTTCAAATGCGTCTTCATCCAGCAGTTTCTGTTGGTAGAGCTTTAACGACCGGGCATGCCGCCTGACCAGGTTGTCGATGCTCAGCTTACGCCGCTCGATATCGATTTCCTGCAGACGGACGGCCGCCTGATTCTGCTCAACCTGCGCAACGTACGCCTCGTCGTCGATACGCAACACCAGCTCGCCTTTCTTAACCCATTGCCCTTCCTGCACCAGGACTTCGGTTACCCGCCCGATGACTTCACTGCTCAGATTGACTTCGTTTTCGTGGGTCAGACTGCCCGAGGCAAGGATGGAAGGCTGGATGGGCCGAAGCGACGTCATGCCGATCTCAACCAGTTTCGCGTCGCCGCGGTCGAACGCCCGGTTAGCGAACGGCAGCATGATGACCAGCACGACGACAACAAGAACGATCAGCGGTTTGTACTTCGACATATCCCGGTCTCTCTACAACAAACCGGTCAGACTGGCGGTTTGGTTGAAACTACACCGCAAAATAGATCCAGATTGCTCCGATCAGTAGAAACGGCGCGAGAACGACTGCTACGCCGGAAAGTTTCGGTTTTCCTGTCCATTGACTATAACCGATAACCATTAGCACGAGCGACCAGATCAGCGTGATATCAACGTTGCTGGCAAGCTGTTTGAGGCCCGGATTGTCGATATCCAGACCCGACAGGCTGAGCAGGCTCAAGGGTCGCATCTCAAACACACCGATCCTGCCATCCGGTGCCAGCGCGATCGCAACGATACCGGCAAGAGAGGCCAGAACCCTCGGCATGCTGCTCCAGCAGACAAACGACAACCAGCGCTTGAACGGTATCTGCAGACCGCTGAACAAAGACACGATCAGAAAGTAGGTGGCGTGGATCACCTGCATCAAAACGGTGAATACCAGACCGCCCACCATGGCGACCGTTCTCATGCCGCCACCCTGGAAGTCGCGCATCGCCCGCTCCGCTTCCGGGTCAAGATCAGGCGTGCTTTCGATCAACTCTTCGAGCAGAAACCGCTGATCTACCAGATTAAAAACTGCGTACTGTGTTACCGCTACCAGCATGATCAGGATCAAAAGCGGCGCCAGTATTGTGGGTTTGTCCACCAGGCGGGCAAACACCGCCGAGGGAGCGGTGAATATGTCGATCAGGTTCTGATACATCGGGTTCTCGTAGCCTGTCTCATTGGACGAAGAGCGGGTCACTATACTCCGTTTGATGCTGCCGATTTGCTTCCAGCCCTGGCCGCACGATCGATTCTAACGGCCCTGATAAGGGGGGCGCGTTTTCCAGCGAGTATCGGTAGCCGTGTATTGTCGAGTCAGGGTAAAGTGGACCCGGGGAGACACTGAAAGTCGCGAACCGTGGGGTGGAAGAAAGTAGTCAAGGCCCGTTGAGCCCCC
>JAQBYL010000094.1 GCA_027622495.1 Pseudomonadota bacterium | reverse complement strand
GGAATCGAACCCTCGTATTCTGGTTGGGAACCAGACTTTCTGCCATTGAAATACCCCCGCCGGACCGCGCATCTTAGCAGGTCAGACAGGGCTGCCAATACTGGAAAAACCGGAGTGTGGTCAGGCCACTTGGGGTGTGACAGTTGGCCTCACATGGTGTAAAAGCAACCGCAAATACCCCCGGAAGGTACATTGAACGAATCTGTTGTTGGCGGCCCTGAGCGCACAAGCCCTCAGGTTTATGTTGTTGCGATATTCATGGTCGGCTTTCACATCGCATGTCTGGGTGTGTTTTTTGTCGGTTTCAGCTGGACGGCGTTCGCCTGCGCGGTGGCCATGTATGTGATCCGCGGTCTGGGGATCACCGGCGGCTATCACCGCCTGCTGGCTCATCGGTCATTCAAAGCCAGCCGGCCTGTTCAACTCATGTTTGCGCTGGCGGGCTCTCTTGCCGTACAGGGTGGGCCGCTGTGGTGGGTTGCGCATCACCGATCGCATCATCGCGACACCGACTCTGTCAACGACATCCACTCGCCCGTAACCAAAGGATTCTGGCAGTCGCATATGGGCTGGATGATGACCAATGAAGCGTTCAACGAAAAAGGCGCGAATGCGCGTGATCTGCACAAATTTCCCGAACTCAAACTTCTGCAACGCTATTATGCCTGGCTGATCTTTGCAGAGATTCTGCTGGTGTACCTGTTTGGTGTGGCGCTCAGCTACTTTTTTTCGGACCTGGGTACAACTGGTCTGCAGATTCTGGTGTGGGGCTTCTTCGTTTCCACCGTGTTCACCTGGCATACCACATTCATGGTTAATTCCGTATGCCATACCTGGGGCAGCAGACCGTATCCTACTGGCGACGCGAGTACCAATAACCTGTTGATTGGTGTGTTGGCTTTCGGTGAAGGCTGGCACAACAATCACCATATGTTTCCTCTGTCGTCACGCCATGGGCTGGTGTGGTGGCAGTTGGACATCACCTACTGGATGCTCCGCGGGCTGGAAAAACTCGGTCTGGTTTCTGACCTCAAGTTACCGAAGTTTGCCAGGCCGACTGAATCGGCCTGAGGTTGCGCTCATTTCGGCGGTTTTCGACTCCGCTTGTTGGCTTTAGCCTGTTTTTTCAGTGCTTTTTCTGCTCGAAGTGCCTCTTTGCCAGCGGCTAGATCGGTAAAACGGGCTTCGATCAGAGGATTGACGTACCGGTTGTAAGCGACAAAGCTGATAACCAGTATTGCAATACCCCACAGACCCAGCTCCAGCACATAAAACGGCCAGATCAGAGCGGAGATCGTGTTCTCGAATGACCGCGTCAGCAGATCGATCAGCTTGTCTTTGAACACCTCACCAACCCCCGGTGCTTCATAGATGATGCTGATGATGGTGTGAACTTCCATGACGATCAGCGTGGTCAGATATCCCAGGCCGTAAAGCCCCCCGCCGCGTGACAGCCACACCCGGGCAACACCCGAGGCGATCAGTGGTTTTATAGCAGCCGGATCTTCTTTCAACCGTCGTCCCGTCTCACGCGCGCGCGGTCCTGGTTTGCGCTCCTGCGTCAACTGATTCCCAGGCGGATCAACTGTTCGGCAGGCGCATCGATTTCACTCAACGCGGTGTGCAGCAGATCGATCATGCGTTTTTCTTCGGCTGTGTTGATCAGATTGTTGCTTTCGCGTGGATCTTGGTTGAGATCGTACAGGCAGTGCCAGCCGATTGGCTGACCGAGGCACCAGTAGGGCAGCATGTCGCCAGGTTGGAATGGCTGGCGAATCACCGGAACATCGCTCCCCGGCATGTAATCCAGAACGGCCCGGCGGTCTGGTCGCGGAAGCGTCACCTTTCCCTCAGGCAGGACCGGCATGGTCGACCAGCGGTTCGACCACATCGACAGCGGCAGGTTGGTATCGGTGACCGGTGCGCGGGCATATTTTCTGGTGCCATCCAGCACGTGCACCCAGCGACCCCATACCCCGGAAAGAGCCCACTCGCGAACTGATGTTGCCGCTCCAGAGAGCAGCGGCAGCAGAGACTTGCCATGATTGACATGAGCAGGCTCAAGACCAAACAGGTCGTACAGGGTTGCGTTGATATCTACGTTAGTGGTTAGTGCGTTGACACTGCCGGGTGTGATGCCAGGGTGATGGATCATCAATGGGGTGTGGCCCATAGGTTCAAAGTGCGGCACACCGGGTTTGCCGAAAATATCACGCTCACCCAGGTAGTGGCCGTGATCAGTGCACACGATAATGGTGGTGTCTTTCCACAGATCATTTGCTTGCACAGCGTCGAGAAGTTTGCCGAACCAGTGATCGATCATGCTCAACTTCGATCCGTAGTTGGCGCGCACATGGCGAGCTTCCCGTTCGCTCAGAATCCCCCTCTCCACGGTCTTGACCGAGTAGGGTGGCCAGATGATCAGATCGTCCTTCCAGTCGGGGTCGTAACGGTTAACCCAGGGTGCTGGGGTGTCGAACGGTTCATGCGGGTCAAATTCATCGATGAAGAGCATGAAGCTTTCGTGGTAGCCGGCGTTGTCATTGATCCAGTTGGCAGCGGCGTTGAGGGTTTTTGGCCCGGGAAAATCCAGTTCCTGCTGAAACCAGGTCCGGTTGATGTTGTACAACTGGTCACGCCCGCGCCCTGCCGGGAGAGCCGGTGCGCCTCCCCATGATGGATCGGGGCGCGTCTTCCAAGGATCGTTTTCGTGGCCGCGCAGATAGGACCAGCCGCGGAATTCGGTGTGGTAGTTTTCGCCACCAGTTTCAAAAAGGTGCGGATGATCCGTCACCAGCATTGTGGTCACACCCGCATTACGCAGGGGCTGCGTGATCGCTTCTTCCCAGAGTTCTATGGAACCCCAGGGTCTCCACAGAAAATCCAGCGCACCGACTAAAATGTCATGCCGTGCAGGCATGCAGGGTAGCGATCCGACGAAGTGGTTGTTGAACACCATGCTGCGGCTGGCAAAGCGGTCGAGATTGGGAGTTTCGAATTCATTGCCGCCGTAGGCGCCAATCATGTGCCTGTTCAGGCTGTCGAGCAGAACGACGATGGCGTTATTCATGGGTGTTGGTTCTAAGGTGATTGAACACCCGATTCAACCTGCATGGGCCCATGCATGCAAGCACCGGACTTTTCAATCCGATGCTCTTAAGACAATAGTTTCAGGCTGTTTCGGAGCGGGTGATGGTGCGTTTGCGCCCGGGAGGATGAATCTTGCCGATTACCGGCCCCCAGTCAGAGGACAGAGCCTGACGCAACTGACTGAGCGTTTCGGGCCCCAGGCGCATGGCCAGCACCTGTTCTGCCTGCCGCATGTTCTGCAGGGCAGCGCCGATCAGGCGCGCGCCTTTTTCGCTGAATACGATCCGGTTGGCGCGCTTGTCTGTAGGATCAGGGATCTGTGTAACGATATCGTCCTGTTCCAGTTCGTTGATCTGCTGCTGAATCGCCTGACGTGACACGCCGAGTACACGGGCGAGTTCTGCAGCACGGGTAACCCCATCGGAGATGTTGATCAGAATCATCGTCTGAGTTCTGGTTCTGGGCGGATAACCCGCCTGATGCAGGCCATTCTGGAGGCTTTCGTCCATCCAGTAATAGGCGCGCAGCAAGCCTCGCATCAACACCTCGGCTGGTTGATCGTCCATATCAATACCTCGGATTTTTATTGGTCATAACTTATTGGTCATAACTTTTCAGTCAGAATCCTTATGGCCAGAACGCAGGGCACACATTGAGTGCCCGGTGTTGGGCGCGTATTGTTTCGCAAAGCATGACTATAGTGCAACTTGCTTTGCACAGACACCAGCAGGAATTTTGGGGGGCTTGGAATGGCATATTCGGTAAAACGGGAGAGTTACGGGGTCGTTTATAAGGAAGAAGCCGCTTTTAAAGACACATACGGCGGTGAACCGGGCAGTGTTTTTATCGAATGTATGCGCATCTCACCGGAGGATCACGCCTCCGATCAGGTCGTTGTATTCAGTCATCCGATCGGGGGTGGCAGCTTTTTACCCATCATGTCAACGCTTGCCCGCGCCGGTATGCATGTGGTTTTTGTCAACACCCGTTATCGCGGCAACGACAGCGCGTTGATCATGGAAAAGTGTCTGCTGGATCTGGGCGCGGGCATAGCGGATGCAAAACGGCGTTTTAACTACACAAGTGTTGTTCTGGGTGGCTGGTCGGGGGGTGGGTCGCTATCGCTCTTCTATCAGGAGCAGGCGCAGTCGCCAACAATCGAGAGCACACCGGCCGGGGACCCGCTCAATCTGAAGTCTGCTGACCTGCCCAAAGCCGATGCAATCATGTTGATTGCTGCCCATGTGAGTCGATCTGTGACGTTGACCGAGTGGATGGATGCATCGATAAATAATGAGCTCGACCCGTCGGATCGCAACGTCGATCTCGATCTGTACAACCCGACCAATCCAAATCGCGCACCGTTCACGCAAGCTTACCTCGCACGCTATCGTCAGGCTCAGATTGACCGTAATAGAAAAATTACTGATTGGGTGAGGGCAACGCTCGCTCAACGGATTGCAGAAGAAGGCCCCGGCGCAGAACAGGGTTTTGTGGTGCACGGCACCATGGCAGATCCGCGCTGGCTTGATTCGAGCGTTGATCCCAACGATCGCGTGCCCGGCACCTGTTACCTTGGAGATCCACGCACGGTCAACATGGGGCCGGTGGGTCTGGCGCGCTTCTGCACGCTGCGAAGCTGGCTTTCGCAATGGAGCTTTGACGCCTCAAATGCGCATGGCGAACATAACGCGGCCAATGTGCGCTGCCCCGTTCTGGTGATCGGAAACCTGGCAGACAACGCCTGCACACCCAGTCATACCCATAGACTATTCAAAGCAGTCGGTCATGCAGACAAGGAACTGCATCAGATCGAAGGAGCGACCCACTACTACGCTGGCCAGCCGGAAAAATGCGCAGAAGCGGCTGCGATCTGCGGCAACTGGCTTAAGGCCCGGTTTTAACCTGAGGAGTTATCTGTAATGGATCTTTTTGAGGTCATGCGCACTACGTTTGCCGCGCGCGAATTCACCGATGAGCCGGTCAGCGATGAACAGATTCGGCTGATTCTTGACAACGCCCGGTTTGCACCAAGCGGTGGCAATCGTCAGGGTTGGAAGGTTCTGGTGATCCGCGATCCGAACACCCGCAAGGTAATGGCCGAGCTCATCGAACCAACCTTTCAGCGATACGTCGCCCAGGTAGCCGTTGGCGAAGCCCCGTGGAATACGGTCAATCCAACGCGTCTGAGTGCATCGGAGATAAGCCAGACAAAAATTCCCAAGGCGTTTATACAGCAACTGGTTAATGCGCCGGTGGTTCTGCTGGTGCTGGTCGATCTGTCTGTAGTGGCATCGTTTGACAGTGAGCTGAATCGGATCGGTGTGATCTCTGGCGGATCGGTGTATCCATTTGTCTGGAACATTCTGCTCGCGGCCCGCAACATCGGTCTCGGAGGTACCCTGACCACGTTCGTTGGAGCCCGCGAACCGGACTTGCAGGCGCTCCTCGGTCTGCCTGAACACATGGCCTTTGCGGCAATGATCCCGATGGGTAAGCCCCGCAAGCAACTGACCCGGCTCAAGCGCAAGCCGGTGGATGAGTTCGCCATGCTCGAGCGCTGGGAGGGACCAGAGCTGGGTTCACGCTGAGGCGTTGCCGACCGCCAGTAAAAGTGCGACCCTTCCGGTTGGGAAGTGCTGGGGGAACGGGTGGAGCAGTCTGGGGAATACCGGATCAACGCCGCGCGTGACGAAGTGAGGCAGGCGCAGAATGACCCGGATGTTCTGGCCGCCTGCATCACAGGCTGCCAGTCGATGACGCGAACCGATGATGATTGTTTCGAAGCCCTCGTCAAAGCCAAGGTAGGGCCGGTCAGCGCCACATTCACCGCCGAACTGCAATTAACAGATGTTCAGGCGCCGCAGAGTTATCGGATCGTTGCTGGTGTTAAGGGTGGCGCGGCTGGTTTCGGCAAGGGGGTCGCTCAAGTGTCCCTCGCCGAAGATGGCGACGTTACCGTCCTGACTTACACGGCGCAAGCCACCGTGGGCGGCAAACTGGCTCAGGTTGGGTCCAGATTGATCGACAGCGCGGCGGCAAAAATGGCCAGGGACTTTTTCGGCGCGTTCAGTGAGCGTCTGTCACCGCCGGTTGCAGAAGACGAAGCAGCCGCGACGGGTACGCTTGAAGCGACTGTCGCAAAAACCGCCGGTGGCCAATGGCTGATCTGGACGATCGCATTCGGCGTTCTGGTGCTCGCCCTGGTTCTTGCGATATAGCGTGTATATGACTAACCACTCTGTGCATACCGGTGCCACAGCGTTTAACCAACCGATAGGTTGACAGGACAGACAAATGAAAGTTTCTCTCACAGTTAACGGCTCGAAGCACAAAGTCGATGTGCCATCTAACACATTGCTTGTAGATATCCTGCGTGACCATCTCGGTTTAACCGGCACGCACGTGGGCTGCGACACAAGTCAGTGCGGTGCGTGTACGGTCCACTTGAACGGTTCGTCGGTAAAATCATGCACAATCCTTGCGGGTCAGGCGGAAGGTGTGCATGTCACAACCATCGAAGGTATCGGGTCCGTCACAGACCTGCATCCGATGCAGGCGGCGTTTCGGGATCGCCACGCCCTGCAGTGCGGTTTCTGCACGCCTGGCATGATCATGAGTGCGATCGATCTGGTGAATACCAGCAAGGGTCTCGACAATCGCGCCGTACGCGAAGGTCTCGAAGGCAACATCTGTCGCTGCACGGGTTACCACAATATTGTTGCGGCGGTGCTGCAGGCGGCCGAGGTCATGCAGGGGTCGAGCGATGAGTAACGCAGATACCGGAATTGGTGCATCGGTCAAGCGACGCGAAGATCTGCGTTTCATTACCGGTGAAGGAACCTATACAGACGACCTGAATCAGCCTGGTCAGACCTATGCGGCTTTCGTCCGTTCGCCTTATGCAAGGGCACGCATTGACGCAATCGACGTCAGCGACGCACTCAATGTCGACGGCGTGATCATGATCCTGACCGGCGCCGACATGGCAGCTGACGGTCTCGGCGATCTGCCCTGTGGATGGATGGTCAAGCAGAAAGATGGTTCAGATATGGTCACGGCACCGCATCCGCCGTTGGCCACTGAACTGGTGAATTATGTAGGTGAACCTTATGCCCTGGTGATCGCCGACAGCCGTCACGCTGCGCGTCAGGGGGCTGAGGCGGTCATGACGGATTTTCATGAACTCAACCCGGTTGTGAATCTGGCGTCAGCCGCCCAGTCGGAACAGATCCATGCAGGTATACCCGACAATCGCGCCTACGACTGGGAGCTGGGTGACAAGCCCGCCACCGAAGCGGCACTCGCCGGTGCCGCCCACATCACCCGCCTGGACCTGATCAACAACCGTTTGATCCCCAATGCCATGGAGCCGCGTGCGGCACTGGGGGTTTATGAAAAAGGCACTGGCGACTACACCCTGTACACCACCAGTCAGAACCCGCACCTTGAAAGGCTGGTATTGTCCGCGTTTGTGCAGGTTGCACCTGAACACAAGCTACGGGTTGTTGCGCCGGATGTGGGCGGTGGTTTTGGGTCCAAGATATTTGTTTATGCAGAAGAAACTGCAGTCATCTGGGCTGCCGCCAAAGTCGGCCGACCGGTTAAATGGGTGGCAGACCGGAGCGAATCATTTCTTGCCGACGCGCACGGCAGAGATCACGTTACGCATGTTGAACTGGGCCTTGATCAGAGTGGTCGATTCGTTGGTTTGAAGGTGCAGACCACGGCTAATCTGGGCGCTTATCTGTCGTTGTTCGGATCAGCGGTTCCCACTTACCTGTACGGAACCCTGCTCGCCGGCCAGTACCGCACACCGAACATCTATGTGGAAGTGCAGGGTGTTTACACCAATACCTCGCCAGTGGACGCTTATCGTGGTGCCGGCCGACCGGAGGCCACCTACGTGCTCGAGCGGGTGGTCGAAACAGCCGCGCGGGAGCTTGGTCGCGATCCTGCGGATCTGCGACGGATGAATATGATTCAGCCGGGTGACTTTCCATATCAGACCCCCGTCGCGCTGGTCTATGACATCGGCGACTATGAAGCGAGTCTGGATCGCGCGCTCGAAGCGATCGACTACCAGGGCTTTCCGGCGCGGCGCATCGCCTCTAAGGACCAAGGCAAACGCCGGGGTATCGGTTTTGCCTGTTATATCGAGGCCTGCGGGTTAGCACCGTCACAACTGGCTATCCAACTCGGTGCCGGGGTTGGTCTGTACGAGAGCGGCGAGATCCGCCTGAACCCGACTGGCAATGCCACCGTCTTTACCGGCTCACACAGCCACGGTCAGGGTCACGAGACCACCTTCGCACAGATAGTCTCAGACAAACTCGGCATTCCTTTTGATGATGTAGAAGTGGTGCACGGCGACACCGGGCGGGTTGAGTTCGGTCTTGGAACCTATGGTTCGCGATCCCTCGCCGTCGGTGGCTCTGCCCTCATGATGGCGGGCGACAAGATCATCGCTAAAGGTCGCCGGATTGCCGCCCATCTGATGCAGGCGTCGGTTGATGATGTGTCGTTCGAAGATGGCAAGTTCCTGCTCGCCGCGAGCAATCAATCGGTAACGATCCAGGAAGTCGCTTTTGCCGCCTATGTACCCACCAGTTATCCCGAAGATCTGGAACCCGGCCTGTCAGAAAAAGCATTTTATGACCCGAAGAATTTCACCTATCCCGCTGGAACCCACATCGCCGAGGTAGAAATCGACGAGGCCACTGGCGAGGTCGATCTTGTTGCCCTGGTTGCAGTGGATGACTTCGGCGAAATTATCAACCCGATGATTGTTGAAGGGCAGGTCCACGGCGGTCTGGCCCAGGGTGTAGGGCAGGCCCTGCTGGAACATGGTATCTACGATGAACAGGGTCAACTGGTGACCGGTTCATTGATGGACTACTGCATGCCTCGTGCCGATAACCTGCCTGATTTTATTGTCGACACTACCATCACGCCCTGCACACACAATCCGTTGGGCGCAAAAGGCTGTGGCGAAGCAGGGGCGATCGGGTCGACGGCCGCCGTGATGAATGCAGTCACCGACGCATTAGGTGTCAAAGATCTGTCAATGCCCGCGACGTCAGAAAAAGTCTGGCGAATCCTGAAGGGGGAATGAGATGTATCCATTTAAGTATCACAGACCCACAAGTCTTGAAGAAGCAGCGAGCCTGTATAACGGCTCTGACGACCCGGTGTACCTGTCGGGTGGTATGACCCTGATTCCGACGATGAAGCAGCGTCTGGCAGCTCCCGCCGACGTGATCGATCTGTCCGGGATCGAATCGCTAACCGGTATCAGCGTAAAAGGTGACAAGCTGACGATTGGTGCGTTCACCACTCATGCAGCGGTCATGGCGTCTGCTGATGTGCGCAAACATATTCCGGTGCTGGCCTATCTTGCCGCACAGATCGGAGACGCTCAGGTGAGGAACCGAGGCACCATCGGGGGCTCGGTGGCCAACAGCGATCCGTCCGCCGACTATCCGGCTGCCATCGTCAGTCTGGGCACCACGATTCATTGCCAGAATCGATCTATTGATGGCACCGAATTCTTCAAGGATTTATTCGAAACCGCCCTCGAACCGGGCGAGATCATCACCAGCATCGAATTTTCCATGCCCACCCGGGCGGCTTACCGCAAGTTTCCTAACCCGGCATCGCGTTACGCGGTAGTGGGTGTTCTGGTTGCTGACTTTGGGGGTTCGATCCGTGTCGGTGTGACCGGCGCCGGACCCTGTGCCTGCCGGGCCAGTGGGATGGAGAAAGTTCTGAATGATAATCTCAAGCCAGCAGCCATCGATGCAGTGGAGGTGCCAGATGCGGGGTTCAACAGCGACCTGCATGCATCGGCCGAATACCGCGCGCATCTTGTGAAAGTGATGGCCAAGCGCGCGGTAGCGGCGATGCTTGAGGGTTAGACGCAGAACATTACTGTTCCGGCATCACATACTGAGCCTGCAGCCGCCGCATGCCTTTCAACCAGCGATCGTAGTCCGAAGTTTTCCGTTTGATGTACTCAGCTACTTCCTGATGCGGCAGGATCAGAAACGTTTCGTTCTCGATAGCCTGCATCACGGCTTCCGCTGCGTCTTCCGGTTCCAGCATGCCATCCACACCGGCTACCCCGGCGCCGCCTGCTGTCATTGCGGTGCGAACTGCCTGAGGACACAGCACAGACACTCTGATGCCTTGATCGCCATGGGTTATGGATATCCACTCGGCGAGCGCGACCGCTGCATGTTTGGTGACCGCATAGGTGACCGATCCGATCTGTGAAAGCAGACCTGCTGCGGAAGAAGTACTCAACAGATAACCACCGCCGCGTTTGATCATGCGCGGAACCAGATGACGTGCCGCGTACACGTGACTCATGGTGTTGACTGCCCAGATCTTGTCCCACACCTCATTAGGTTCATCGAGCCCGCGACCAAGCCCGATCCCGGCATTGGAAAAGAACACATCGATCGGTCCAAAGCGCGTCTCGGTTTCTTCGATTAGATTGATGATGTCTGCTTCATTGCTCACATCAACGCCAATTCCCCAGCCGCCTATGTCGTCAGCAACTTTTTTTGCGCCGTCACCATTCAGATCCGCGACGATGACTTTTTTAACCCCTTCACGTGCAAACCGTTCGCAGACGGCGCGGCCGATCCCGCTGGCGCCACCGGTTACGACGGCGATCTTGTTGGTGATGTCCATTTTTTTCCCTGTCTGATTTTGCTCTAACGGCGGCCACATTAGACGTTTAACAAATCTGATTCTATAGTCGCCGATTCCGTTGAACGCCCGGTGCGCAATGTTGTTTACCCTCGATCAGTTGAACGATGCCACCGCGGTCGTGCGCGAGGCCATGCTGCCAACACCCCAGTATCACTGGCCGCAGTTGAGCGAAGAGACCGGTTGCCAGGTCTGGGTGAAGCACGAAAATCACACACCCACTGGTGCTTTTAAAGTTCGTGGTGGTCTCGTGTACCTTAAGGAACTCACAAGCCGTGGTGAGCGCCCTCAGTTAATCACAGCGACGCGGGGTAATCATGGGCAGAGTATTCCTTATGCCGCCGCCCGCTACGGTGTTCCTGTCACAGTGCTGGTGCCGGAAGGCAACAGCGTGGAGAAGAATGCCGCCATGCGTGCCTGGGGTGCGAGTGTAGAAACCTTTGGCGCAGACTTTGATGTCGCCAGGGTGGAAGCCGAACGTCGTGCCGTCGAAAGGGGCCTCACACTGGTGCCGTCGTTTCATCCGGCGCTGGTTCGTGGGGTTGCGACCTACGCGCTGGAATTGTTCCAGGCTGCCCCTGATCTGGATGTGGTTTATGTTCCGGTCGGTATGGGCTCCGGCATCTGCGGCGTCATCACGGTGCGCGACCTTCTTGGCCTGTCTACTGAAGTGGTTGGTGTCGTATCAACTCATGCACCAGCCATGGCCCTGTCTGTGGCGGCGGGACGGATTGTCGAAACCAACAGTGCCAACACCTTTGCCGATGGGGTCGCCTGCCGGGTGCCCATGCCCGCTGCCTTTGATGTGATCAGGCAAGGTGCAGCGCGCATTGTTCAGGTGAGTGAAGACGAGGTCGCGCA
>JAQBYL010000093.1 GCA_027622495.1 Pseudomonadota bacterium | reverse complement strand
AGGTCAACAAAGATGATGATCTTGATACCTTCCCAACCACCGTCGGTGGCGAAGAAAAACTCCGGGAACCAGACATACACCAGTAGATAGGCCAGCACACCAAATATGGCCAGACTGATACCCAGATGGGTTACAAACGCGCGGTAACGGGTCATTGTCCTCTATGGAATAAATCGCATTGACAGATCCAAGGGTGCCACTGTCTTTGTCAGTACACCAATGGAAATATAATCCACACCGGTCCGGGCAATGTCCGTGATGGTTTTCTCATCTATGCCGCCAGATGACTCGAGTTGAATCCTGCCGGCGGCCTGCGCAACAGCGAGCCTGGTTTGAGCGAGGGAAAAATTGTCGAGCATGGCGATGTCGACGCCGGCGGCGATCGCTTCGTCCAGCTGTGCCAGGGTTTCTACCTCTACCTCGACCTTCGTGTCTGGTGATTTGTGATTAGCGGCGGCCACTGCAGCGCTGATCGACCCGGCGGCGGTAATGTGGTTTTCCTTGATCAGGTAGGCGTCATATAGACCCATACGGTGGTTGTGCCCGCCGCCGCAGCGAACCGCATACTTCTGCGCTGCGCGCAGGCCGGGTACGGTTTTGCGCGTGTCGAGCAGGCGTGTTGCTGTGCCATGCAGCAACTCGACGTAGTGGCGGGTGAGCGTTGCGGTTCCAGACAGCAGTTGCACGAAGTTGAGCATATTGCGTTCGGCGGTCAACAGGCTGGCTGCGGGACCTTCTACTTCAAACAGCACCTGATCCGGCTGGATTGCGTCACCGTCGGCCACACGGAACGTGATCTGCAACCGCGCGTCGACCTGCCGGGCCACTTCGATCACCCAGGGTTGGCCACAGAACACCCCCTGATCGCGCGTGATGACCCGCGCCCGGGCCTGTGTGGACGGATCGATCAGCGCGGCCGAAAGGTCTCCGGATCCCACGTCTTCGGCAAGGGCGGCGCTGACGTTGGCGCGTACTGCTTTGTCGAAACCGTCCTGGTCTTCGATGTGTGGCATGCTTGGTTGTTCATATAGTTGCTTTCTGCGACGATTTTAATCCGTGTTGCACACAAGATGCGAAACCGCTTTGCACATACGCAGTGATCACTGGCTTGCCCGCGTCCGTCGAGTCGGGTCACCCAACTTTGACGCGCGCCCGGCCTGGGCATCGATCAGCCTGATCGTGATCCACAACATCTCGCTGCCAGCCGGTCAATTCGGCACCGGCTACATAGAGCGGCTGTTCTGCAACAGCCTGGATGTGCTTGCGCATCCGAGTTTCAGCGACCTTGCCGGGTTGCGCGTTTCCAGTCATGTTCTGATAAACCGGCGCGGCCGGATCACTCAGTTTGTGCCGTTCGATCAACGGGCATGGCACGCCGGAGTCTCGACCTATCAGGGAATGCGGGGGTGCAATTCCTGTGCAGTGGGGATTGAGCTCGAAGGCACCGATACCCGGGCCTATACGTCTGCCCAGTATCGTACGTTGAGCCGGCTGTGCCGCGCTCTGCTCGAACATTATCCGGGTCTGTCAAACGAGCGTATCGTCGGCCACCAGGAGATCGCGCCTGATCGTAAAACCGATCCCGGACCTGCATTTGACTGGCAGCGGTTGCTCGGATCCCTGCTTTGAAGCCGCTGGAGGTGAAGATCGGGGTTGACCTGGGGGGCACCAAGATCGAGGCAGTCGTTGTGGATGAAGCCACGCAAGTCCTGGTGACCCTGCGTACAGATACGCCCAGGGGCGACTATCCGGCCACGATTGATGCGATTGTGACCCTGGTGGGGGAGGTTGCAGCACAGGCTGGTGTCGATGCCAGGACCACGCCCATCGGTATCGGCACACCGGGTGCCTGGGTTGCTGCGCGCCAGCAGATGAAAAACTGCAATTCCACCTGGCTCAATGGTCGACCGCTGCTTCCCGACCTGATTGCGCGCCTGGGCGATCGCGTTCGGATCGCCAATGACGCGGATTGTTTCGTGCTTGCGGAAGCCTTTCTGGGGGCGGCGCGCAATGCGCGGTCCGTGTTCGGGGTGATCCTCGGCACCGGTGTCGGTGGCGGTCTGGTGGTGGATGGTAGACTCCTGTCTGGCCCCAACGGTTTAACCGGAGAGTGGGGCCACACGCCCATGCCCTACCTGCGGGCGGATCCGTGCATGGGCACCGATCTGAAGCATCTGGAAGACAAGCTTTATGACAGGGATTGTTATTGTGGCCGTAAAAACTGTATCGAGACTTTTATTTCCGGACCGGGGCTTGCGCACACGCACGACATGCTGTGGGGTCAGGTGAGCGATGCGCAAGCCATCTGCAGCGCGGCCAGCGACCCGTTCGCGGCGCAGCATGAACACGCTGCAACCACGCTGGATCTGTATGGTCACATGCTGAGCCGGGCGCTGGCACAGATCGTCAACATCATCGACCCGGAAGCACTCATCCTGGGGGGTGGATTGTCGAATGCGGAGATTCTTTACCGGAAGCTCAAGCTGCATCTGCCAGCCTATGTATTCGCCGGTGAATGCACGACACCGGTGCTTGCACCGCTGGGTGGCGATTCGAGTGGCGTGCTCGGTGCAGCACGTTTGTGGGCTAGTTAAGGACATATCGCATGGCGTTTCCTAAAAACCTGAAAGACATCGATCCTGAAGAAACTCAGGAATGGCTCGATGCGCTCGAGTACATTCTTGAAGACGGCGGGGTGGAGCGGGCCAATTTTCTGCTGGAACGCATGTCTTCGCGCATGACGAAGACCGGCGCACGCCTGCCTTACACCATCACAACGCCGTATCGCAACACCATCCCGCAGAGTCAGGAAGCGTTCATGCCGGGGGATCTTTTCATGGAACGCAGGATTCGTTCCCTGATCCGCTGGAACGCTCTCGCCATGGTGGTCCGGGCGAACCGCCGCGAAGGGGCTCTGGGGGGGCATATATCGAGTTTTGCCTCTTCGGCAACGCTCTACGATGTTGGCTTCAACTATTTTTTCCGTGGATCTCTTGGCTCCAGTGACGGCGCGCCCACCGGCGATCTGATCTATTTTCAGGGGCATTGTTCACCCGGTATTTATGCGCGCTCGTACCTTGAAGGTCGTCTGCAGGAAGCCGATCTGGATAACTTTCGTCAGGAGGTCGACGGCAACGGACTGTCGTCCTACCCGCATCCGTGGCTGATGTCCGACTACTGGCAGTTTCCTACGGTTTCCATGGGGCTCGGACCGCTGCAGGCCATCTACCAGGCCAACATCATGAAATACCTGGACAGTCGCGGTCTTGTGGAGATGGGCGACCGTAAGGTTTGGGCGTTTCTTGGTGACGGCGAATGTGACGAACCGGAGTCTCTGGGGGCGCTTGCGCTCGCCGGACGCGAAAAGCTCGACAATCTGATCTTTGTGATCAATTGCAATCTGCAACGGCTCGACGGGCCGGTGCGCGGTAACGGCAGCATCATTCAAGAGCTGGAAGGCAATTTCCGGGGTGCCGGCTGGAACGTGATCAAGGTGATCTGGGGGCGGCTGTGGGATCCGATCCTGGCCAAGGATACGCTGGGTCGGCTGCAGCAGCGCATGAACGAAACCGTCGATGGTGAGTATCAGAACTTCAAAGCCCGAGGCGGCGCTTACGTGCGCGAAAAGTTTTTCGGGGATGATCCGGAGCTTGCCCGGCTGGTCGAGAATCTGTCTGACGACGACATTATGCGGCTCAACCGCGGCGGCCATGATCCATTCAAACTCTATGCCGCCTATCATGCGGCGGTGAACCACAGCGGTGAGCCGACGGTCATCCTGGCCAAGACGGTCAAGGGTTATGGCATGGGCGATGCGGGTGAGGCCGAGAACGACACCCATCAGGTCAAGAAACTGGATCTGGACGAACTGCGCCAGTTCCGCTCCCGCTTTGACATCCCGCTGACCGACAAAGAACTCGAGAGCGTGCCGTACTTCCGACCGAAGCCGGATTCGCCTGAGATGATCTATCTCAAGGCACAGCGTGATCGCCTGGGTGGGCCAATGCCACGGCGGCTAACCAGCACTGAAACCCTGAAAATACCTCCCCTTGAAGCCTTTTCAGCACAGCTCAAAGGGACGAAAGAGCGCAAGAACTCCACGACCATGCAGTTTGTCCGGCTGCTGGCCACACTGGTCAAAGACGATGTCCTGGGTGAACGTATTGTGCCCATCGTTCCAGACGAAGCGCGGACCTTCGGAATGGAAGGCATGTTTCGCCAGCTCGGTATCTATTCAAGCAAAGGTCAATTATACGAACCCGAAGACTCCGGTGAGATCGCCGCCTACCGTGAATCCAAAGATGGTCAGGTTCTGGAAGAAGGGATCAACGAAGCCGGTGCATTCGCTGCCTGGTTGGCTGCCGCAACCTCATACAGTTCGCACCAGTACACGCTGATCCCGTTTTACATCTACTACTCCATGTTTGGTTTTCAGCGAATTGGCGACCTGGCGTGGGCGGCGGGGGATATGCAGGCCCGCGGTTTTCTGCTCGGCGGTACTGCTGGTCGCACAACGCTGAACGGCGAAGGCCTTCAGCACCAGGATGGCCACAGTCATGTGCTGTCTTCGACCATCCCCAACTGTGTGAGCTATGACCCCTGTTACGCCTATGAACTGGCCGTCATCATTCGCGAAGGTTTGAGGCGAATGGTCGAAGAAAAAGAAAATGTTTTTTACTACATCACCGTCATGAACGAGAGCTATGTTCAGCCACCGATACCCGAGGTTGCGGATGTCGAAAACAACATCCTCAAGGGCATGCACAAGATCGAACAGATCGGCCCATCCAAGGGCACCTGTGTTCGCCTGTTGGGAAGCGGAACAATATTGCGTGAAGCACTGGAGGCGGCAAAGAGCCTGTTTGAGAATCATGGGGTTGGCGTTGAGGTGTTCAGCGTGACCAGCTTCACTGAACTTGCGCGAGACGCACGTGCTGTGGAACGCTGGAATCTGCTGCATCCTGATCAAGCACCACGTCGCAGTTTTGTTGCCGAAATGCTTGCAGGGGACGCGCCGGTGATCGCGGCAACCGACTACATCAAGAGTCTGGCGGAACAGATCCGTAGTGAGATCAGCGGCCGCTACAAAGTTCTGGGAACCGATGGCTTCGGACGCAGCGACACACGCGCAAAACTGCGCCACTTTTTTGAGGTCGATCGAAAGTTCATCGAGCTGGCATCACTTAGCGCGCTGGCGGAAGCGCAGATGATCTCAGCTGATACGGTTGTTAAAGCACGCGATGCCCTGGGCATAGACCCGGATAAAGCTGACCCGATGCTGGTATAGGAATTTTTGTGGACATACTGATACCTGATATTGGTGATGCGGAAGACGTTGTGGTCGTTGAGATCTGCGTTGCGGTTGGTGATGACATCGGTGCTGATGATGCAGTGGTTGTGATCGAGTCTGACAAGGCATCCATGGAAGTGCCCGCTGGTTTCGCGGGACGTGTTGCTTCGATTGAAGTTGCGCTGGGTGATGAGGTGCGCCAGGGGCAATTGATTGTGCGGCTTGAAGAGGCGGATGCACAGGTCACGAAAGGTGCTGCTGCACCGCCTGCTGATGCACCGGATGAAGCGGAAACCGTGGCTGAAGCAGCCCCGGCGGAACCATCGCCTGAAGCGAATGCGGATCCTGAAACCACCGTACGCGTTGAGATGCCTGATGTTGGCGAAGCCACCGATGTCGTGGTTATCGAGATCAGTGCCAAAAAAGGCGATCGGGTCACGTCTGATGATGTGCTGTTGGTGGTTGAGTCGGATAAAGCCTCCATGGAAATCCCCGCGGGAATGGCTGGGGTGGTGCAGGAAATACACGTTGCAGAAGGGGACCCGGTTGTCGAAGGTAGCCTGCTGGCCACCCTGTTTGTACAGGGTGCAATTCCGGAAACTGCGAAAACCAGGCCGCCGGTGCAGGAGACCTCTTCTGATGATGCTTCTGAAACTGAGGATGCGCCCGAAACGAACGATGGATCTGAAACAACCGACGAGACTGACAAAAAGGTCGCGCCCGAACCAGGCAGCCCGAAAAGGGCCGCTCATCTAACGAACGATAAGGGGGGCGTGGATTCGGATGAATCAGGGGCTCCCGCCGACCGGGTGTATGCCGGACCGGCAGTTCGCCGTTTGGGTCGGGAGTTGGGTGTAGATCTCAAGCAGGTTCGAGGCAGCGGTGCGCGGGGCCGGATTGTTAAAGACGACGTTAAGGCGTTTGTTAAAACCCAGCTCACCAAGCCAGATCGTGGTGGTGGTGGTGGCATCCCGGAAGTCCCTGCGATTGACTTCAAACGCTTTGGTGAAATCGAACTTCAGCCCATGACCCGGATCCAGAGCTCGGGGGCAACCAATCTGCACCGCAGTTGGCTCAATGTGGTGCATGTGACCCAGCACGATGATGCCGACGTAACAGAGATGGAAGCGTTTCGCGCGACTTTAAAAGGTGAAGCGGAGGCCGCCGGGGTCAAGGTCACACCGTTGGCTTTCATCATCAAAGCCTGTTGTCAGGTATTGAAGGCAATGCCCACATTCAACGCATCGTTGGATGCACAGGGACGCAACTTCATTCTCAAAAAGTATTATCACATCGGATTTGCGGTAGACACGGACCAGGGTCTGGTTGTGCCGGTTATCCGCAATGCCGATCAGCTTGGGATCTTTGATCTCAGCAGGCAGATCGCTGATCTTGCCGAAAAAGCGCGAACGCGCAAGCTTGGGCTCGATGATGTGCAGGGAGCGAGCTTCACCATATCGAGCCTCGGGAATCTCGGCGGCACCGGGTTCACCCCGATCGTGAATGCGCCGGAAGTTGCTATCCTGGGTGTGTCCAGACTGGCTATCCAACCGGTGTGGAATGGCGAAACCTTCGAACCCAGAAAATTGTTGCCGTTGTCCTTAAGCTACGATCATCGCGCGATCAATGGTGCAGAAGGCGGTCGGTTCATGGTGATGTTGTGTGATCTCTTAAAGGATCTTCGGCGACTTACGCTTTAGGTTTGCTGCTTCCGCGCCATTGCGCTTCTTCGGAACTCTGGTTCACGATTCTGGCGATCACAAAAAACAAGTCGCTCAACCGATTCAGATAAACCGCTGCGGGTGTGATTTCAGCCTGCCAGGTAGTGCGTTCAGCGCGCCGGCAGACAGCCCGGCAGACGTGCGCATTGGCCGAGGCATCTGATCCCCCAGGCAGCACGAATTCGGTGAGTGGTGGCAGCGTGCTGTTCAAAGCTTTAAGTTCCTTCTCCAGACGTTCGGGTTGTGGTGCAGGGACCTGACCGTTGGTCGCGATGTGCGCACCCAGATCAAAGAGTTCCTGCTGGATCTCCAGACACAGGGTTCGCAGGTCGGTGCGCTCGAGATGGGTGATCAGCACGCCAACGAAACTGTTCAATTCGTCTACGTCCCCCAGAGCACTGATCTGTGGATCTGTTTTAGAAAGTGCAGAACCATCTGCCAGATGAGTCTGGCCACCATCCCCGCTTCTGGTGGTTACCCGGGTAATGCGTTTGCTCATGATTTTTTGTTTATGGGTGGGGTTTGCCGGTAATCCTTGCGGCTACCAGAGTGCAGATTAACAAACGGTCCCGGGCGTCGTGTGGTTTCGGATCGTGAGTCCAGGTCAACCAGACTTGCCACCGCATATCTGTCTGCGGCGATGGTGCCGGTCTCAAATGATTTTGCGAGCCCCTCGTAAGCACTCTGCATGAACTGTTCGGGGGTGGGAAAGGTGGTGGAAGAATCCGCGGCACAGATGCTCACACCGACCACGACCGGTATGTAGCCGGCGTTTGTCTTGAATGACTGCATATACAGATTGTCAAAGATTCTTCTGAAACTTTGCGATGTGCAGTCCGTTACGCTGTCCTGCAACGTGATCATTGCAAAGATATTAGTGTCGGGTCGGGTCACCAGATCCATGGGTCGGACCAGCGTCCTTATCTTGTGGCTCATACCCGAGATCAGTTCGTCTGCGACTGCTGGTTCGTGCTGGTCGATAATACTCTGCAGGTTATTTATGCCAACAAGCAGAAGACATGCCGCCTGCTCCCTTGTGTTCGCTTGTTGCAACACCGCAGCCAGACGCTCAAGGCTGAACTTCAGATTGCCGAGACCTGTAACAGGATCAACAACGTCACTGTTGGTCAGTTCCTCGACCTTCCGCTCCAGCAGATAGGTCGAGTGCAGCATCTCGTTCTGCTTTCGAGCGATGCGATACGCGGAGATAACGCGTGGTAACAATTGCAGCCGCAGGTTGGGTTTGCTGACAAAGTCATCAACACCCTGTTCGAATGCTGCCCGCATGGATTGAAGGTCATCACGGTTAGTCAGCAGCATGACATAGGTAAAGTGACGGGTTTGCGCATCCAGCGCTTTTACTTCACGGGTGAGTTCCAAACCGTCCATTGAGGGCATCTGCCAGTCAGATATGAGTATGTCGGCAGGGCGTTTCTGGAGTGAACGCAATGCCTGCAGTGGATTGTCGGTGAAGCGTACATTCTCGAACCCGCCACTTCGCAATGCTTTGGCGATGATGGCGCTCGAGTACTTGGCGTCATCAACAACCAGGATTGGAATGTCTTCGTAGGCCATGTAAGTTAGCGTCCGCGTGGTTTAACGATTCTACATTGACCCATGGCGGTCGGTAAGGGGGGGTGAGTATGCCGTCATTCGACGTTGTTTCGGAAGTTGACATGCAGGAAGTGCGTAATGCGGTGGATCAGGCCCAGCGTGAACTGGGCACACGTTTCGACTTTCGAGGAGTTGACGCGCAGTTTGAGCTGCTGGAAGCCGGGATTCGCGTTGCCGCAGACGAAGAGTTCCAGCTTGAGCAGATGGAGGACATCCTGCGTGACAAGATGGTCAAGCGGAGTGTTGACGTTGCCTGTCTTGACCCGGGCGCTGTGGAAGGCTCGGGTAAACAGAAACGTCGTACCTATGCGCTTAAACAAGGTATTGATCGCGACAACGCCAAAAAAATCACCAAGCTGGCGAAAGAATCCAAGCTCAAGCTGCAGGCCCAGGTGAACGGCGAAAAGGTGCGCATCACCGGCAAAAAAAGGGACGATCTGCAAGTGATCATGGCTGAACTGCGTAAACTTGATCTGGGTATACCGTTGCGGTTTGACAATTTCCGGGATTGATCCGATGTGCCGGTTATCGCATAAGTGAAACTACGTGAGGCGTTAAACCGGCGCATGCTGATCTGCGTTGGCACCGGTTTCGCATCCGGTCTGCCGCTGTATCTGCTCATACAACTGGTTCCCGCATGGTTAAGGCTTGAAGGCGTCAGCCTCACCACCATCGGTTTTTTCGCCGCGATTCAGTATCCCTACACATTCAAGTTTCTGTGGTCGCCGGTAATGGAACGCTATTCCATACCCATTCTCGGACGGCGGCGAGGCTGGATGCTGGTAACGCAGTTGCTGTTGATTGCGGCGATTGCCTGCCTTGGTGTGTGGACACCTGCCAACAATCTGATCCTGATTACGGTGGTCGCGGTGTGTATCGCCGTTTTCAGCGCAACCCAGGATATTGTGCTGGATGCTTATCGGCGCGAGTTGTTGCCGAGCGAAGAAGAGCTTGGTCTGGGCAACTCCATTCACGTGCTGGCTTATCGCATATCCGGTCTTGTACCAGGCTCGCTGGGTCTGTTGATGATCGGTCACGTGAGCTGGGAAATGCTTTACCTGACCATGGCTGCCTTCATGGGTCTGGGCGTGGTGCTGACGCTCATGATCAAAGAAGCCAATGACACACCTGTGGTGCCCATATCCCTGCGCGAGGCTTCCATTGAACCGTTTCGAGAGTTCTTTTCGCGCGGAGGCCTGCGTCAGGCCTGGTTGATTCTTGCGTTCATGTTTTTTTACAAACTCGGCGACAACATGGCAACAGCACTTGCCACCCCGTTTTATTTAGACCTTGGCTTTACGACCACTCAGATTGGCCTGATCGCCAAGAACGCCGCCCTGTGGCCGGCAATCATCGGTGGCGCCATCGGCGGGATCATCATTGTGAAGATCGGGATTAATCGCAGCCTGTGGGCGTTCGGTGTGCTGCAGTTACTGACCATCTTCGGTTATGTGTGGCTGGCAGAAGCCGGTGCCAATCCATGGATACTTGGTGTGGTGATCAGTGCGGAATATCTCGGGGTCGGTCTGGGTGCCGCAGCGCTGGTATCGTTTATCGCACGGGAAACAGCCAGGACCGCGGTGGCGACGCAATTCGCGCTTTTCACCGCGCTTGCGGCACTTCCCAGAGTGTTGGCCTCCAGCAGCACCGGGATGATTGTTGATTCGATCGGCTGGACGCCCTTTTATCTGGTCTGTGCGGTGCTCGCGGTGCCCGGCATGCTGCTTCTGTTCTGGGTGGCGCCGTTCAATGCACCACACAAGGCTGACGCTGCCGAAGACGCTGCTGAAGACGTGAAGGTTGCTAACTCGTAGATTGGTCGTGAATCGGATCGGATGGGTTGGATCTTCAGTTGGTGATCAACCTCATACCTCCCACCCGAACTGCCGCGGTACCCGCGCGCCAACAAAACTGATCCCTTCTTTCTGCAGCCGTTTGCGCTGCTCGATGTCACCGCCGGCCTCACGTTTTGATATCCGCATACTGGCATTGATCACCCGGTGCCAGGGCAGGCGGGTTTTTGCTGGCAGATTTGACAGGGTCCGCCCCACCAGCCGCGCATGGCGTGGCATACCTGCGAGGCGCGCGATCTGACCATAGGTGGCAACGCGACCTTTCGGGATCATCGATACCACCTGCCAGATTCGCGTTGCCGGGTCCGGTTGGTCCGCGTCGGGTTGATTTTCGCCTCCATCGTCGCCAGATTGCCTATACTTGGGTCCGGATTTGTGAGGTTCCGCCATGTGGTTGCTGGTCTTCATTGTCGTGCCGATTGTTGAAATGTATCTGCTTATCGAGGTAGGTGGCTACATCGGCAGTCTGCCAACCATCGGTCTGGTGATGCTTACCGCGGTCATCGGTGTGGCGGTGCTCAAGCGACAGGGCGCCCAGACGCTGACCAAAGGCCTCACCCGCATGAATCGGGGGGAAGCGCCTCTGGAAGAAATGGCCGAAGGAATTCTGCTCGCGGTGGCCGGGGCTCTGCTCCTGACCCCCGGTTTTGTCACGGACTTCATCGGCTTTTCTTTTCTGCTGCCGCAGACCCGTTTATTAATTGCTCGAGCGATGCTTAAGCGGGTCTCGATCATGCCGGGCGCTGGTCCGGCTGGGTTTCAGCGTTCAGCGCCCTTCGATGGGCCGTACGAACCCAATGTAATAGAGGGCGATTTTCAGCGCCGACCCTGAAGCGCGTACTTCAAACCAGGTGAAGTGCGCCGCCGCCCTTGTTTTTCCTGCCCCGCGTCCCCATTGATCTGGCGGGCTGTAATCAGCCCTTGAATATGTCTGGGGTCGCACTATCATATCCGACCCTTGAATTAGCAGTCTCGAGGTGAGAGTGCTAATTAATATGTGAAGGAAAAACATTGGGAGACAGAACGTAATGAAGATTCGACCTTTACACGACCGCGTTGTCGTGCGCCGGGAAGAAGAAGAGACCAAGACCGCTGGTGGCATCGTGCTTCCGGACTCGGCTGCTGAAAAGCCGTCTCAGGGCAAAGTGCTGGCGGTGGGGACGGGCAAAATTCTAGACAACGGCGACGTTCGCGCATTGGACGTCAAAGTCGGCGATAAGATCATTTTCGGTCAGCACGGCGGCAGTACC
>JAQBYL010000092.1 GCA_027622495.1 Pseudomonadota bacterium | reverse complement strand
GACGATCCGAACCTGACCTGGGCCGGTCACGAACCGGTGTGGATGACCGCCAGAGCCGGTGATGTGGCCCTGTTTGTGTCAGACGTGTGGCACCGGCGGATGCCCTGTACCGAGGAAGACGAGGGACGGTTTTTTCTGCAGGCGCACTACGGCCGCCGGGATATTGCACAGCGTATCCGCCCAACGGCTCAAGTGAATCATGTGAGCGATGCTGCACTTGCACGCATCACAAGTGACCGGGAACGCAAACTGCTCGGTCTGCACGACAATTTCTTCTATGACGGCTGAACAACAGGCGAAACCCTTTGATTCGCCAACCCACGCACGGACCTGCCTGTGGCCATGGCCTAGACTTGTTTTAAGGTCAACGAACCTGCGGAACATGGATGGGCAGCGGTTACCACATCAGCCCCGATGAGGGCCTCATTTCGATTCGACTGGAAGGCGATGTTAGCCTCGAGGCACTCCAGACCACCCTTTCGACACTGATCACCGACACGCATTACCTCGGCAACCTGCCGCAACTGATCGACTGTCGGGGATTCGTCGGGCCCATGGGCACGGAACTTGTGGGCTTCATGAAGTTCATCAGCAGCGAGTTCAGACCTGCAGCTCTTGCGAGCGTTGCGGTGGTGATCGATCCGGATCTGGATGCCACACGCACCGCTGGAATGATTCGTCTGACCTCAGCGCTAAAGCACGCAGAATTGTTCGATGACTACAACCACGCCCTTAAGTGGCTGATTCATAAAGAATTTAGATCTTCCTCAGCTAACGCAGCAACCAAATCCCAGCCGTAATCACGCATACCGTGGCCCAGAACAGGTAAGGGCTCAGATAGGCAACCACTCGAGCGGCTGTTTCGTTTGCCGCGGTATAGGCTGGTCGCTGCGTATCGTCCGCGCGATCTCTCATCAGAAGTCCTCCTGCGCTCTTGTTTACATTGTTAGTGAGCACTGGATCACATTGTCAGGCGCAGGCGTGGGCAGGCTCAATCCGAGCTACGTAAGGAAATGTAGCTTGATGTAAGCCCCGGTGGCCTCACCAGGGGGGAGCTAAAAGTGAAAGAAGTATGGATTCGTACGAGCTAAATTCTTGATGTTTCGGACTATTTCTCCGCGGAGTGATCCGAGGGGTGTCCAGGTGGTTTTTTTATTGGTTTGTTTTCCGTATCCTAGGCAACCTCACTAGCCGAGACTGTATGTTTGTACAGTGTATTTCTCCTCGGCAGGGCGAAGACACCGCATGCAGCTCGGCTAGTGAGGCCAGACTCTGAATCGACCTCACTGTTTACCCCCGAGTTGCCCCCGAGTTGTCCCCGAGTTCCCTCCGAGTTCCCGCTGAATTACCTTCGAGACACCTCAGTGCGGCGCGCGCGACATCACCACGCAGCCACTGGCACCAAACATGCCGCCCACCCCAAGACACAGCGAAACCTGAGCATTGTCCACCTGAGCCGGTGCCGTCCCGCGGATCTGTCTGACGCTTTCCTGCATGGCATACATGCCATACATCCCGGAGTGCATGTACGACAGACCACCCCCGTTGGTATTGAGTGGTAAAGATCCACCCGGTGCGGTATTCCCTTCGGAAATGAACGAACCCGCCTCACCACGCTCGCAGAAACCAAGATCTTCAAGCCCATAGATCGGCAGGTGCGCAAACGCGTCATAAACCATCAAGTGATCAACGTCTTTGTGTTTGATCCCAGCCTCCTTCATGGCGGCAAATCCAGCCACCCGAAATGCGCGCGAGCTGGTCAGATCCGCCATCTGACTCACCATAGGTGTTTCCACACTCTCACCCGTTCCGATCAGGTATACCGGCGGGTTAGGAAAATCCTTTGCGCGTTCATCTGATGTCAGAATCAGCGCACCCCCACCATCGGTGACAAGACAACACTCGAGCAGATGAAATGGGTAGGCAATCATGCGTGAATTCAGAACGTCATCTACCGTGATCAGATCGCGAAAGCTTGCGCGCGGGTTCATGGACGCCCACTGCCGCTGAACCACAGCAACCATGGCTAACTGCTCGTGCGTCAGACCGAAGTCTTTCATGTAGCGCAAGACCGGCAGGGTAAACATGGTTGGCGGTCCCATGGGGCCGTAGGGTGTTTCGAACTGACCGGTTAGCGTGGATGCGCCCATCCCGCGGAAAGATCCGCGACCAACATTGGATCGGCCACTCTCGCCATGGGTAATCAGCACGGTGGTGCACTGCCCACTGTTGATGGCGGCGATGGCATGCCGCACGTGAAGCATGAACGAACAACCACCGACAGAGGTGCCGTCAACCCAGGTGGGGGTGATACCCAGATAGTGCGCGATACCGGTGGGCGATTCGCCCGCCGTTGCTACACCGTCGATATCAGCGATACCGAGACCAGCGTCCTTCAAGGCATTGAGTGCTGCATCAGCATGCAACTGAATCTGACTCATATGCGGGATCACACCGAGCTCGGTTGTTTCTGCTGCACCAACAATCGCTACACCTGTCATGTCCGATCTCCTGCCGGTTCAAAGAGTGGAAGCGTGATGTCATCATTCTGCTTTTCGAAAACGACGTTCAACGGCATATCAAGCTCAAGTGCCTCGGGTGTCTGCGGACAGCCGATCACGTTAGACATCATCCGCGGTCCTTCTTCCAACTCGACAATGGCAATCGAATACGGCGCGGCAAACGCCGGATGCGGGCGCTGATTGATCACATAGCTGTGTAACGTTGCCCGGCCCGAGGCGCTGAACACGCTGACCATCCGGCTGCTGCATTCAGGGCAGAAGGGGCGGGGTGGAAAGTACACCGCAGCGCAGGCGTCACAGCGCTGCAGACGCAGCTCACCATTGCGCGTGCCCTCCCAGAAGTGTTGTGTTTCCGGTGTGGGCTGCGGCAGCGGACGTTTCGAATTTGCCATATCGGGTCTCTTTGCAATACCTGATCGCTGAGTATTGCAGACTTGCCCGGGCTATTCGATTGGTGGAACCCCGGGGAGCTTGTCGCGCCAGGGAAACCGGCGATCGGCAACCGCAATGAATTCCGGATTAAGGACGTTTTCCTTGTTGTAGGCCAACGGCTCGCCGTTGATGTTCCAGACACCGCCGCCTGCTGCGTGGAGTACTGCATGGGCGGCTGCGATATCCCATTCTGAGGTGGGACCAAGCCGCGGGTACAGGTCAGCCCGCCCTTCGGCCAGGATGCACAGCTTCAGTGAACTGCCTACCGGTATCCGGGTCACGGTCCCGAACCCGGCCGCAACATCATCCAGATAAGTTTCGAGACGTTCACCACCATGGCTTCGGCTGGCAACCACGGTGACGCTCTGGCCATCCGTCATTTTTCGACCGGCCAGCTTTTCGATTGCGTCGCTTGAGTGTTTCAGGCACTCACCCGCTGCCACGTCTCCGCTGTAAACAAGCCCCTGCACCGGCACACCCACCACACCCAGCACGGGCTGGGCGTTATCGATCAGGGCAATGTTCACTGTGAACTCACCGTTTTTGTTGACGAATTCTTTAGTGCCATCGAGCGGGTCCACCAGCCAGTACCGCGGCCACAGGCTGCGCTCTTCAAACGGGGGTTGAACCGACTCTTCGGACACCACCGGTATATCGGGTGTGAGTCTCGCAAGCCCGGCTACAATCAGTCTGTGCGCAGCAAGATCTGCCTGCGTGAGCGGTGATTCATCGGCCTTTTCAACAACCTCAAAGTCACTGTGATAGATCTCAAGGATGGTCTCACCTGCTCTGTTGACCAGATCAACCAGATGGCTGATCAGGGCTTTCTTATCTTCCATTGGGCCTTTTTACCTTTTTCAATGCGCCGCCAAGCTTAGCTGTTCCATGTGCAACCGTACCAGCGTGAGCGCAGCAATTGCGCGCGCCTCATTAAACTGGTTAGCGGTCAGCAGACCGTCCAGATCCGTGTACGCCCATGGCACCACTTCAGGCGGCTCAGGTTCGTCACCTTGAAGTTGCTCGGGATACAGATCACGGGCCAGCACGACGTTGATCGTAAAGCCCATATGACCGGGTGCCAGATTCAACCGCTTTAGATGCGTGAGAGACCTGGCGCCGAAACCAACCTCTTCCTTGAGTTCGCGGTTGGCCGCCTCTTCAACGGTCTCGTTATTCTCGGTGGCACCTTTAGGCAGCGTGAGTTGCATTTCGTGAAAACCGGCCGCGTACTCGCGGATCAGGAGCACCTCGTTGTCGTCATTGATCGCGACCACAATCACCGCTTCGCGTCGACCAGGCTGCAGTCGCTCATAGGTACGGCGCACCCCGTTGGCAAATTCCAGGTCCATTTCTTCCACCCGGAAAAATCTCGATTGCGCCACCAGACGACGTTTCAGCACCTGCGGTAGTGAAGCCATACCCTTACCCCGGTAAAAAGGGCGGTAGTATAGTCGGGATTTCTTAAGACACCGCGGTTGGGGGGCGCATGATCAGCTGGCAGAATATCGATACCGTCCTGCTCGATATGGATGGAACGCTGCTTGATCTGCACTACGACAATACGCTGTGGAATCAGCTTCTGCCGCAGCGGTTGAGCGAAGTGCGTAACCAGCCCCTCCATCAGGCGGCGGCTGACCTTACCGATCACATGGCGCAGACCAGGAACGGTATCGACTTTTACTGCCTTGATTACTGGAGCCGTTTTACCGGTCTGGACATACCCGCACTCCACCTCGAGCTGACACAAATGATCCGCTATCGACCAGGAGCGCAGGCATTCCTGACCCGGCTTGGTGAGGCTGGCATCCGCCGCATCCTGGTCACCAACGCGCATCGGGGCAGTCTTCGTGTCAAGGATGAACATTCCAACATCAGCGCGTATCTGGACCTTTGCATTTCCTGTCACGACTTTGGCGCGCCAAAGGAAAGCGATGCGTTCTGGTCGGCATTCGCTGCAGCCCATCCGTTTGACCCGCAACGGACTCTGTTCATCGACGACACCGCCACCGTGCTCGATGCCGCGGCCCGTTTTGGCATCGCTCACCTGCTGATGGTGGATCAACCCGACAGCGCCCGGCCGACCCGACTCAGTCTGCCGTATCCAGCACTTGCCGACTTTGCCGCCATCATGCCGGATTCCCTGCACCCATGACCAACGCGCAGATCGACTCGAAGACAGACGCGCGGGTGCGGCTCGATCGCTGGCTGTGCGCTGCGCGCTTTTTCAAAACCCGGCAACTCGCCAAAGAAGCGGTCGAAGGCGGAAAAGTACACCAGAACGGGCAGCGTGCCAAAGCGGCCAGGGAAGTTACCATCGGCCAGACCCTCGAAATCCGCCGCGGTGAAGAAGTCTTTACCGTCACGATTATGGCCCTGGCCGTGCGCCGCGGAAGTGCGCCTGAAGCACGCAAGCTGTATAGCGAAAGTGCTGACAGCATTGAGCTTCGCGAAGCCGAACGTGCAAGAGCCGCCATGCAACGTGCCGGGCTGAAGGTGCCCGCCGCAAAGCCAGACAAACGCGACCGGCGCGAGCTTAAAAAGCTGAAAGAGGAAAGCGAAACACGCGATAGCTCCGACTTCTGAGCTGGTGAGCCCACCCATACCCCACAAACACGGGCTTTTGCATTCTCGCGCTGGGAGGATAAGATCCCTGCAGGCACAATATCTATTTCTCGAAGGGGTGTTAAAGAATGGCCGTCGACGTCGACTCCACCTCTAACAGCGCAACATACACTAATCTGTCTGCAGCCAGTCTGGTCGAAGTGGCCGTGATCCGTGGTGAGGGCAGATTCGCAAGCAACGGCGCAATCGTCGTTGAAACCGGCAAACGCACAGGTCGCTCCCCGAAAGATCGATTCATCGTTGACGAGCCCTCTTCGTCCGACGCAATCGACTGGGGCGCAATCAATCAGCCAATCTCTCCCGCTGTTTTCGACGCTCTGTGGGATCGGGTTCAGGTGCATCTGGACGATTGTGAAACCTTTGTTTCGAACCTGCATGTGGGTGCTGATCCGGAACACTATCTGCCTCTGGAAGTAACCACTGAATACGCCTGGCACAGCCTCTTTGGCCTTGCGTTATTCATAACACCCACACACTACAACCCCCACAACAAGGAAGTCTGGCGGGTCGTTAACGCACCCAGGTTTGTGTGTAAGCCCGAGCGCGATGGCACCAACAGCGAAGCATGCGTGATGCTGAACTTCGCCCAGCGCAAAATCCTCATCGCCGGCATGCGTTATGCGGGCGAAATGAAGAAATCCATGTTTTCGGTGCTGAATTTTCTGCTACCAGAAAAAGACGTGCTGCCCATGCACTGCTCAGCAAACGTGGGCAATAACGACGAAGTTACACTGTTTTTTGGTCTGTCGGGCACCGGTAAAACCACCCTGTCTGCCGACCCGGCGCGGCTTCTGATCGGCGATGACGAACACGGCTGGGGCAAGGGCACTGTGTTCAACTTCGAAGGCGGTTGCTACGCAAAATGCATCAACCTTTCTCAGGAAAACGAGCCGGTCATCTACAACGCCATCTCGTTTGGTGCCATCGTTGAAAACGTCGTGATCGACGAGCACACCCGGGCGCCCGATTACAATGACGCGTCCCTCACTGAAAATACCCGTGCCTGTTACCCGCTCGACAACATAGCCGCCAAGGTGGAAAGCAATCGGGCCGGTGAGCCGAACAACATCATCTTTCTGACCTGCGATGTCAGCGGTGTGCTGCCACCGGTGTCGGTGTTGTCCAAAGAGGCTGCCGCGTATCATTTTCTGTCGGGTTATACGGCTGCGGTTGGTTCCACCGAAGTCGGTTCGACTGATGCCTACAAAGAGACCTTCTCCACCTGTTTTGGCGCTGCGTTCTTTCCACGGCCAGCCGGGGTTTATGCGGATCTGCTGATCAAACGGATCGAGGAATTTGGCTCGAGGGTCTATCTGGTGAATACCGGTTGGACCGGGGGCGGTTACGGCGTCGGCAAGCGCTTTGCCATCCCGACAACCCGCGCGATTATTGCCGCTGTGCAAAGTGGTGCAATCAAGGATGTTGCAACGGATCATCTCGACGGTTTCAACCTGGATATCCCAACTGCTGTGCCGGGGGTTGATCCGGCGATTCTGAATCCACGCAACACCTGGGCGGACAAGTCCGCCTACGACGCTGCTGCCCGTCGCCTGATCGGTAAATTCCGCGACAACTTCGAACGCTTCGACGTCGATCCGGCTATTGTTACCGCCGGCCCCAGCAGCGACGCCTGACTCTTAAAGCCAGCACCATGTACGCCGATCTCAGTATCTCGGCTGGCACCCTGAGCGCCTTTGGTAAGCAACCGAAGGCGCTCAAAGGAATCCAGCGTGGGGTCGAAAAAGAAAGCTTAAGGGTGACCATGACGGGCGAGTTGTCGCAACAGCCACACCCGCGTTCCCTCGGATCAGCGCTTACCCATCCCCATATCACTACGGATTTCAGTGAAGCTCAGCTTGAACTGATCACCGAAGTGCTCACCACGCCTGAGTTGTGTATCGCTCAGCTGGATGACATCCACCGGTTCGTCCATCAGGGTCTTGATGATGAACTCATGTGGTGCACATCCATGCCTTGCCTGGTGGCCGACGACAGCAAGATTCCCATCGGTCGCTACGGAACCTCGAATATCGGCGCGGTCAAGAGTGTGTATCGCGAAGGTCTGGCCAACCGTTACGGCCGTCTCATGCAGACCATCTCCGGCATCCACTACAACTTTTCTGTGCCGGACGCGTTCTGGCCGGTGTACGGGGGTACGCTCAACACAACAGCAACGGTGGATCAGGACCTGCAGACGAAAACCTATTTCAGTCTGATCAGGAATTTCCGCCGCCACTCGTGGCTGCTGATCTATCTGTTCGGTGCCTCTCCTGCGGTGTGCCGGTCTTTCGCCAGATCCATCCCTGACCACGGCCTCGAGATGTTCGATGAAGGCTCGCTCTACCTGCCCAACGCAACCTCACTGCGGATGGGCCGCCTGGGTTACCAGAGCGATGCTCAAAGCAGTCTGCACATCTCCTACAACTGCCTGCAGGCCTACACCGACAGCATGTATGAGGCGCTGACCACACCGTACCCAGACTATGAGGCCATGGGGGTCAAGGTAGCAGGCCAGTACCGGCAGCTGAACACCTCGCTTATTCAGATTGAAAACGAGTTTTACGGCTCCATCCGACCCAAGCGGCCGATCCGACCCGGGGAGCGGCCGCTAAACGCCCTGCGCAGCCGCGGTGTTGAATATGTGGAGGTCCGCTGCCTGGATCTGAACCCGTTTCTGCGTGTGGGCCTGGACGAACACCAGATCCGCTTTCTGGATACTTTTCTGTTGTTCTGCCTGCTCGCAGATTCACCCCCCGACAGTCCCGAAGAATCGGCCCAGATGCGCGCCAACCAGCTGACCATCGTCGAAAACGGCCGCGCGCCAGGCCTGACTCTCGGTGGACTCAGCCGCGATCGCTGGGCGAGCGACATCCTTGAGGCCTGTGCGCCTATCGCTGCACTGCTGGATCAGGCTAATTCAACCGATCTGTACAGCTACTCTCTGGAACAGCAGCGCGCCCGGGTAGCTGACGCCGATTTGACGCCTTCTGCCAGAATCCTTGCGACGATGCGTGCTCAGAACATCCCGTTTTTTCGTTTTGCCCTGAATCAGTCGATCTCGCACAAGGGCTACTTTGATGATCACCCGTTGGCAGAAAAGAATTTGACCCACCATCAACAGCTGGTGGCCAGGAGCCTTGCTGACCAGAGCCAGATCGAGGCCAGCGACAATATCGATTTCGATACTTTTCTGAAAGCCTATCTCGACCTTCAGTGAATTTTCTCGCCCACTGCCTGGTTGCCGACCGCGCAAGCTCAAGCGATTCCATGGTGATCGCAGGCGGGGTGATCGGGGAATTCGTCAAGGGACGCGTTCCACAAAACTGGCCTGAAGGTCTGATCACCGGTGTCAGGCTGCATCGACGACTCGATGCCTTCAGCAATCAACTCGCCAGCCTGAAAACCAGCGCCAATCGGTTTCCTGCTGAACTGCGCCGCTTTGCACCGATCTTTGTCGATATCGTTGCCGATCATTGCCTGGCCCGGCAATGGCACGCTCAGAGCGATGAGCCTGTCACCGAGTTCAGCGCGCGCTGCTACCAGGCGATCGAGCCGCACCGCGGACTTGTGAGTGAGCGCGACGTTTCCTTTCTCAACTGGATGTTCGAGCGCGATCTGCTGGCAGGTTACGCCGACTGGACCACGGTTGAACGGGCCCTGCATTCCATTACCAGACGGCTCAATCGATCCGACCTCAACACCCAGGTCAGCCTGGTTGTACAGCATCAGCTGGAAGACTTTGAGGCAGACTTTGCGGTCTATTTTCCAGAACTGCTTGGCCACGCCACGAAGTGGGTCGAAGACCTGAGCACAATGGCACCTTGACCTTGCCCCGGCTGCAGGTACCCTTGGCGCCTTTGTCGCACCTCAAACCACTATGAAAGCCGTCCTCTGCAAAGCCTACGGGCCACCCGAAGATCTGGTCATGGATCAAGTTCCCGATCCGGTGGTGACTGCCGACACCGTTCTGATCGACGTGCACGCCTGTGCACTGAACTTTCCAGATGTGCTGATGATCCAGGGCAAGTACCAGAGCCAGCCACCCATGCCCTTTTCACCGGGGGGTGAATATGCCGGCGTTATCACAGCAGCCGGTTCCGCGGTCACCGCATTCAAACCCGGTGATCGCGTGTTCGGCAGCGGCGGCTACGGTGGATTTACCGAAATCATCGCCGCCTCCCCGGCCTTACTTCGACATATCCCCAAAGGCATGAGCTTTGAACAGGCGTCCGGCATCTCCACCACCTACGGCACTTCATACTATGCCCTGAAGCAGCGCGCGAATATTCAACCCGGCGAAACCCTGCTGGTCCTCGGTGCGGCAGGTGGAGTGGGGCTTGCAGCAGTTGAACTTGGCAAAGCCATGGGTGCCCGGGTGATCGCCGCAGCCAGCACCGAAGAAAAGCTCCTTGTTGCCAGGGCTGCCGGCGCAGACGAGTTGATCAACTACAGCGACGGTGAGTTGAAGGACAAGGTCAAAGCCCTGACGCAAGGCCGTGGAGCCGACGTCATCTATGATCCAGTTGGAGGCTCCCTTTTCGATCAGTGCATGCGCTGTATCGCCTGGGAAGGCCGGGTTCTGGTCATCGGTTTTGCCGCCGGAGACATTCCGCGGGTCCCCATCAATCTCATTCTGCTCAAGAGCTGCCAGGTTGTCGGGGTGTTTTACGGTGCCTTCAGTGCCCGGTTTCGGGACCAGCATGGGCGCAACAGCCAGGAGATTCTGGACCTGTTCAGCGCCGGAAAGATCAATCCGCTGATCGGAGCGGTGTTTCCCTTCGATCAGTATGCCCAATCTCTGCGATGTCTGAGTGAACGCAGGGCCATCGGTAAAGTGGTGCTCAAAATTCATGATTAACCGTATCGACAGTGAACAATGGGCCCTGTGCCTGGTGATCTTTTGTGGCGCCGCCTTAAGCATCGCGCTGATCATGGAGCACGCCTTCGCGCTGGCCCCCTGCCCGCTGTGCCTGATGCAGCGAATCTGGGTGTTCTGGGTTGGAGCGTTCGCCTATGTGGGCCTCATTCACAATCCACGCTGGGGCATCTATCCGCTCCTGAGCATTGTGGCGGCTATCGTCGGCGCAGGATTTTCGATCCGCCAGCTGTATCTACAGGGTCTGCCAGCCGGCAAAGCCCCTGCTTGCGGCGCGCCGGTGGACTACATGATTGAGACATCGCAGTTTGCCGAACTGCTCGCTGCGATGACCCGCGGGACTGGCGATTGTGCGACTGTATCGGCCTCCCTGCTGGGCATTTCGATCCCCGGATGGGTCCTGATGAGCTTCGTCGCAATGATGGTTATCGGCTTTCTGCAATGGCGTTCCGGGGGCATCACCGGCTGAAAAACCGCCTCAAAATCGAGCCGTGTAATCGCCAGCCTTTTATAGACTTATCAATCATTTACAAGATAGTGGCATGTTCTCTTTGACGAGTGCTATAGTTGTCCACAGGTTGTTAACAGGCACCTTTACAGCTGCCGGGCACGACCACACGAACGGAATAAAAAACAACGAACCTGGACTGGATTTCAGGTCGACGCCACAAAGTCCGGCGAAAAAATGGACTGCAAACCGACCAGCCGGGGGGACACAACCCGAGGGTCGGCGACGGGAGAGAGCGACGTGTTAGTTCGGGTTAGACTGGATCAGTCAGATCAGATTATCCCGGTGTGTGTCAGGGTGTAAAAAGTCTTGAAAGGGTAAAGGGCCTGACACCATGGAGCCAAACGCTCGAAAAATATTGGTGATTAACGGTAAGGGGGGTTGCGGTAAAACGACCATCGCCACCAATCTCGCTGTCGCTTACGCAAATAAAGGTCACTGTGTAGCGCTCACCGATAACGATCCTCAAGCTTCCAGTACCTTCTGGTGGGAACAACGCGATCCTGAACTTCCGCAGGTGCACGTTGTTCGCGCACATCAACGATCAAATTTTTATCAGACACAAGCGTTCCACAATCGTCTGCCTTCCGATATCAGCAGAATCATTGTCGACGGCAGCTCCAATACGCGTGATCGTGATCTGGATCTGATCTTGAAAAACGCTGACATTATTCTGATTCCCCTTCTGCCTTACGCAGTCGATATCCGAGCTGCCGGTCAGTTCATCACTCAGTTGCTTACCCATCGGGTCTTCCGTGCAGCACCAAGACCTGTAGGTGTGATATCGAACAGAGTGCAGCTCAACACCGAGACCCACACCAAACTTCTGCATTTTCTCG
>JAQBYL010000091.1 GCA_027622495.1 Pseudomonadota bacterium | reverse complement strand
CAGACATCTGCAACAACAGCGTGCTCTTACCAGCCCCCGGGTCACCGCCCATCAGCACCACTGATCCGGGTACCAGGCCACCACCTAAAACACGATCGAGTTCAGCAAAGCCGCTTGCGATTCTGGGTGATTCGTCAGGTTGAACGTCTTTGAGCTTTTGAACCAGGGCAGCTGAACCGCTGTACCCCACCCCTTCACGGATCGGGCCGATCGACACGCGCGACAGGCTGTTCCATTCACCACAGACCGAACACTGACCCTGCCACTTCATGTGCTCGGCACCGCAATCGCCACATACGTAGGCAGTTTTGGCTTTACTCCTGGCCACTGCCACGCCTAATGAACGTAGTCGTTATAGATGTCCGGTGCGAGGTCTTCAAACTTGGTCAGTGCACCGCGGAAAGACAGACGCAGACTACCAATCGGACCGTTGCGTTGCTTGCCGATGATGATTTCAGCAATGCCTTTGTCAGCTGATTCTTCGTTGTAAACCTCATCGCGGTAGATGAAAAGGATCAGATCGGCATCCTGCTCGATGGCACCTGATTCGCGCAGGTCAGACATCATCGGACGTTTGTTGGTGCGGCCTTCAACACCACGGTTGAGCTGCGACAACGCAACAACCGGGCATTCCATTTCTTTGGCCAGGGCTTTGAGTGAGCGGGATATCTCGGAGATTTCGTTGGTGCGGTTTTCAAACACACCGTTGCCCTGCATGAGCTGAATGTAGTCCACGATAATCATACCGAGCCCGCCTGCCTCGCGCGCAACGCGTCTGGCACGGGTGCGCAGTTCGTTGGGGCTCAAAGCCGCAGTGTCATCGATGTACAGAGCTTTGTCTTTAAGCAAAGACACAGCACTGGTCAGATTGTTCCAGTCATTGTCTTTGAGATCACCGGTGCGCATGTGAGTCTGGTCAATCTGACCGAGTGATGACAACATGCGCATAACCAGTGACTCAGATGGCATCTCCATGCTGAAGACCAGCACCGGGGCTTCGGTTTCCATGAGCACATGTTCGGCCATGTTGATGGCAAATGCCGTCTTGCCCATGGACGGCCGACCGGCAACGATGATCAGATCAGACGGTTGCAGACCCGCTGTTCTGCTGTCGAGATCGGCAAAGCCGGTGGGCAGACCAGTGATGGAACCTTTGTTTTCAAAAAGGTTTTCGACGCGTTTTAACGCACGCTGCACAATGGCTCGCGCTTTTTCCGGTCCGCCGTCGCGTAACTTGCCTTCGGCGATGCGGAATACTTCCTGCTCTGCTGCATCGAGTAATGCCTGGCTGTTGCGTCCATCGGTTGTGAAACCGGACTCTGCAATGCGCTGACCGGCTGCAATGAGTTGACGCAATGTAGAGCGCTCGCGAACGATGTCAGCATAAGCAACGATATTGCTTGCCCCTGCGGTTCCCTCTGCGAGTTCGCCCAGATAGCCGATACCACCCGCCTTTTCGAGCTGACCTACGCTCTGCAGTTGCTCCGAAACAGTAATCGCATCGAGCGGTTGATTGTTACCGGCAAGTGTTGCCATCGCTTCAAATATGATCTGGTGTGTTGACCGGTAAAAGTCCCGCGCGCTCACGCGATCTGCAACGTTGAACCAGGCCTGATCATTCAACATCAGACCACCAAGAACCGATTGCTCTGCCTCAACGGAATGGGGCGGTACTTTAAGTGTGTGTGTACTCAGACCAGAAGGCACAAAGGGCTCCGGAACAAGTGGGACCGCGTCCGTTGGAGGGGGATGAATATCCGACTCCGACATGCTGAAAGGGTGCTCCGAAACGCGGTGGGCAGATAAGGGTCTGCCTTTAAAGTTGGCAATGCAAGTAGAAAGTGGCGCTTTGAGCCGACGGCGAACAGCATTGTTGCTGTCGCCTTGTCAGCGACGTGTTGTGCCTGCTATTCCGGTTCTACGGTGACCGGTATCTCACACACAACGTCGCTATGGAACTGCAGCGATACCAGGAACTCACCGGTAGAACGGATGGGGCCGTCGGGCATGCGTACTTCTGATCTTTCGACATCGAAACCGCGTGCGACCAGCTCATTGGCAATATCCTGTGTGCCGACAGAGCCATAGAGCTTGCCTTCTTCACCGGCACGTACCACCAGAGTCAGAGCAACTTCAGCGAGCAGAGCTGCCCGACCACGCGCAGAGGTTAGTCGATCACTGGCAGCAGCTTCGAGTTCAGCACGACGTGCTTCGAACACAGCGCGGTTGTCATCAGTTGCGCGCACAGCCTTGCCTTTCGGAATCAGGTAGTTGCGTGCAAAGCCCGGCTTGACCGTGACTTCGTCGCCGAGCTCGCCGAGATTGGTCAGCGGCTCAAGGAGAATAACGTTCATGAATACTCCTTACTTGTGCGAATCGGTGTAGGGCAGTAACGCAAGGTAACGTGCGCGTTTGACTTCCTGCGCCACCATGCGTTGACGTTTGGCATCGGTGCCGGTAATCCGACTCGGCATGATCTTGCCGGTCTCGCCGATGTACTGCTTGATCATATCCAGATCTTTGTAGTCCAGATCTTCACCGTTGCCTTTTACCGGGGCAAACTTCTTGCGTTGAAAACGACGGCTCATGACGCCTCCTCCTCGGTTGTTTCAGCTGATGCATCATCTGAACTGGAATCATCAGATTGTGAACGAGAGGCACGCTCTTCTTCACGGCGTCGATCACGCTCGCGGTCCTTCTCCTGATCTTTGAGTTCTTCTTCGTAGATCTTGGAGTGCCCGGTCATGGCTGCCTTGCGCTTGATCACCAGCTTGCGGATCACTGCGTCGTTGAAACGGAACGCACTTTCGAGCTCATCCAGCGTCTCCTGGTTGACCTCGACATTCATCAGAATGTAGTGGGCTTTGTGAATTTTGTGGATCGGAAACGCCAGTTGGCGACGACCCCAGTCTTCCATGCGATGGACCTTGCCGCTGCCGCGCTCGATCATCGCGCCATAGCGTTCCACCATGCCGGGAACCTGATCACTCTGGTCGGGGTGCACAAGAAATACGATCTCATAGTGCCGCATCGTTCATAACCTCCTTTCGGTGTAATCGCCTCCGCTAAGCGTGTGCTTACGGTAGACAAGGAGCCTGATCTGATGATCTTGCGACCAACCTGATCAGGGGCCGCGCATTCTAGGGGGGTGTCAGGGTGCTTGCAAGCTTCGCTTGCGGGCAATCTCGAACAGGATCACCGCGGTTGCTACCGAAACATTGAGGCTTTCGACCGCTCCGGCCATGGGGATCCGGACCAGTTCGTCGCAATGTTCGCGGGTGAGCCGACGCATGCCTTTCTCTTCACCGCCCATGACCAGCGCAACCGATCCGCTGAAATCGGGCTCGGTATGGGCATGCTCTGCCTGCCCATCGGCGCCGATGATCCACACGCCCTGCTCCTTAAGCCACGCCAGTCTGCGGGCCAGATTGGTGACTTCGACGATAAAAAGATCCTCCGCCGCCCCGGCAGCGGCTTTGAGGGCCACCGCTGACAAGGGCGCGCTGTTGCGTTTTGGCAGCAGCACCACCTGGACACCGGCCGCATTGGCGGATCGCAGGCAGGCGCCCAGATTGCGCGGATCGGTGACACCATCAAGCACCAGCAGCAAAAGCGGAGTTGGCAGCAGCGGCCAGTGCAACTCCAGATCCGCCTCCTGGGCAACGCGCAGTTCATGGCAGTCTGCCACCACCCCCTGATGCGGGCCTTCGGCGCGACTGTCGAGCCAGCGTCGATCCACCACCTGAAAACGGATCCCGCTCACCTGAGCAAGTGTCATGAGCCGCCCGATACGCTGGTCACGCCGGCCATTCTGCACATACAGGGCGCGCACCCGATCGGGTGAACCTTCGAGCAGGGCGGTCACCGCATGCAGGCCGTGGATGTAGCTCACCGTGCCGACCGACCGCGTTTGCTGCGACCGCGCTCGGGGCGTCTTCCGGAGCCTTTGTTGCTTGCGGGTTTGCCCGATACACCGATCAACTCGAGGTCCAGTTTGCCTTGCGCCGGCCGGACTTCCATCAACCGAACCTTAAGGGTCTGCCCCAGGGTGAAACTCTTACCCGAGCGCTCGCCCACCAGGCTCATGGCCATGGGCTGATAGTTGTAATAGTCCTGGCCGAGACCAGAGATGTGCAACAGGCCCTGCACGTAGCAGCCTTCCAGTTCCACGAAGAGCCCAAAGTCGGTTACTCCGGTGATCACCCCGGCAAAGGTCTCGCCGACGCGATCCTTCAGGAAGTCGGCTTTGAGCCAACCGTCCACCGCCCAGCCCACTTCTTCTGCGCGCCGTTCAGTGCGGGAAATCTGCGCTCCGAGGGCGATCATGGTCTCGAGATTGACTGGATTTTTTTTGCCCGCGATCGCTGCTTTGATCGCTCGATGCACCAGCAGGTCAGCATAACGGCGAATGGGCGAGGTGAAGTGCATGTAACGTTCGAGCGCAAGGCCGAAGTGACCGCCGTTTTGCGGGCTGTAAACCGCCTGCTTGAGCGATCTTAAGATCAGACTCTCGAACAGCCAGCGTCGATCCTGACCTTTGAGTCCTTCCAGGGCCTGCTGCAACCGCTCGGGGGTGACCTTGCCGCGGCCCAGGTGGATGCCGGCAAGCGCAAGCGCTCCCGTGAGCATTTCGAGCTTTTCGCCCTCGGGGCCTTCATGCACCCGGTACATGCCAAGTCGATCGTGGTCTTCGAGAAAACTGGCGGCAGCAACATTCGCCAGAATCATCGCTTCTTCGATCAGCCGATGGGCGTCGTTGCGCTGCACCGGGTGGATGGCTTTGACGCGCCCGCCCTCGAGTTCCAACAGGGATTCATGGGCATCAAAATCCAGACCGCCGCGTTTGTTTCGCGCTTTGACCAGAACTTTGTACAGCTTGTGCAGGCACATAAGCGACGCAAGCACCGGCTCGGTCAGGTTCAGTTCGTCGGTTGGCTTGCGTTTTTCAAGCAATGCGCCCACCTGGGTGTAGGTCAGACGACGCTGGCTTTGAATGAGCGCTTCGTGAAAGTCATAGCTTACGAGAACACCCGCACTGGACACCTGCATCTCGCAGACCATGGCCAGGCGTGGTTCATCGGGCCGCAGGGAGCACAGGTTGTTGGACAACACCTCCGGGAGCATCGGGATCACCCGATCCGGCAGGTATACCGAGTTACCTCTGGTGGCGGCCTCCTGATCGAGCAGGCTGCCGGGTTTAACGTAGTGGGCCACATCGGCAATGGCCACTACCAGGCGAAAACCAGTCTTAGAAGCTTCGGCGAACACCGCATCGTCAAAATCCCGGGCTGTTTCACCGTCAATGGTGACGAGCGGACAGTCCCGGTAGTCGACACGCTTTGTGTGGGCGGCAGGGCGGACCTCGTCCGGTAACCGAGCCACTACAGCATCCAGACCCTCGGGCCATATACGCGGTACCTGATGGGCCTCAAGCAGGGTGGTGCAGGCCTGTTCCACCACCGTGTCTTCGGTGAGCACCTCGATCACGCTCCCGAGCAGACCGCGACGTTCATTGCCAATGATGCGCACTTTGACGGTGTCGCCATGGCGTGCGTCCGCTGGCAGATCGGTCAACGATATGCGCCCCTTGTAGTCAGGCGACAGCGCTTCAACAAACGGATAGCGCCGTGAGGTATCCAGCAACCCGATGATCGGAGCAGCAGCGGGTTCCACCACTTCGAGCACCTGCACCTGATCGCCATCGCTGCGTCCGCGGACCCGATCACCGGCACGCAGCACAAACTGACCGCCCTCAGGAACGGGCAGATCGTTGAGAAACAGCGCATTCGGTCGTCCGGTCAGAAAGCCTTCGACGTTACTTTCACCCACCCGGTGGTAGCGCCCCTGATGGTCACGCTGAATCTCGCCGGTGCGCTCGAGCCCTTTCAACACCAGGCGCAGCCGTCTGTGGTCGTCGAAGCGGGTTTTCAGATCTTTCCAGGTCGGAGCAGGTTCTGAATCCTTCAGTGCATCAAGCACGCTGCTTGCGCTAACTGATGCTGAGAGCGGTGGGTTGCGTGGCGCCATAGATTGACAATCACCAAAGTAGTTCTGTAAATTGCGCGGCCCGCTTGACTTGCGATGTGGCGGTTGTTGTATCAGTAAATCGATACACCGGTTTGAAGGTCGCGATGATACGTGAATTGCCCAGATGGCGGAATTGGTAGACGCGCCAGCTTCAGGTGCTGGTTATCGAAAGGTAGTGGAGGTTCAAGTCCTCTTCTGGGCACCAATCATACTTTGAGCCCTTGCTCACGGTTTGGCTTCACCGTAGCGCTTCTCCAGTTCAGCAAACTGCACTTCGGCATCTTTGACCGCCTTGCCACAGGGATCTTTGTCGGAAAGAAAACGATTCTTCAGGTTTAACGCGAGAATCGACAACCCAGCCGTCGCAACGGCCGCACTGCCTTCCACCACCGTCGCCTTTTTATCCAGCGTCAGTGCCGGCCTTGCCAGGGTGCCGGTTATTCTGATGTAGGGATTGACCAGATCGCCAAGACTCAGGCCCAGACCTTTCTGCGCGACCGTGGCCACATCCACATCCAGCGCCTCCGTCTTCAGGTTGATTTCTGTATCAGCAACAATTTTGATGCGGTCACTCAGCATCACCAGAAACGGCTTTCCCACGAACTGACCGTTTTCGATCACACCGAGGACCACTGAGCAGGAAAGGTTGGTCGCCGGATCCCTTTTCCTGAACGGATTCACTGTACTGACGATCTCATCCACCACATCGTTGGCGAACAGGTTCAACATTGAATTCTTGATGACCCCTTTTCCGGCAGCCATTTTTATATAGCCATTCATGTTGCCCGCCATCTCTGCGACAGTCGCACCTTCGGTTGTGAACGCAACAGTCAGGTCATAGTGGGGCAATGCGGCAAGTTCTTCTTGCGTTTCTGCGGGCAACCCGAGTTCCAGGTTCTGACCTTTCAACCTGGCCCGGAATGTGCCGCCCACTGGACCAGGCCACAGACCTAACCTGCCGTTCAGATGGGAATCGTCCTTACCCGTCACCTGAAACTCATCCACATTGAGTGCACCGTCTGCGAGCGTAGCCATCACCCGAAAATCGTGCAGCGTGCGCCGCCCGATCTCGACAACGGCAACATTGAGGTGAACGTCCGCGTTGAATGTGCGAAGCAGATCGAACGGGACTTCCAAGTCCGGGATCAGACGGTCGCTGGTTGCCACTCTGCCCGGCGTCTCAATCTGATCTTCCGACTCGTCCGGGTCCAGGTAACCATGCATGTCGAGCAGCCTGGATGTCAGTCGGGCGGTGTAGTGGGGCACATCTCCCGAGCGCAGCATGAAATCGCCAGACAGGTCACTGCGCCCCAGAGTTGCAGTCAGATGTTCGACCTTCAGCCCATCGGGTACCGCTTCGAACCGTAACGTAAGGTCCAGTTTATCCTGCGGAAGATCCCTTCCGACAAAGACACTGAGCTCACTGACGTCGGGTACCTTCACCGTCACGGCTAAGTCAGACCCGGTGTAAGTCGGTGGGGGCGAAATGTTTCCGCTGGCCGTGAACGCGCCTCTCGCCAACTTAAGCTCGAGAGTTTTCAGACTCAAGTGCGTGTCTGCCAACTCTCCCATCACGTGCAAAGACAGCGGCACCGTCTGCGTGGGAGCGGCTTCGGCAAGATCTGGCAACAACGTCAGAATGTCTGGCGACTTCCCGGTGATCGAAAACCGCACTTTATCGAAGGTGGCCCGGTCGAGTTCAATGCTCCCGGCCAACGTAGTGTTTTCGAGCGTGACGTTAAGATTGTTCAGACCAACGATCGAATCGGTTGCCACCAATTGTCCGGAAGCGCGCACTGGCAGTGCGACAAGCACCTCCAACTGACCATTGGTATCCAGCGTTGCGATATTGTCGCTCGCAATCTCAAAGGAAAGTTTCGCTTGCGGCAGTTTATCCAGATGGGTGACCTGACCTTTGAGCTCGAGTTCGGTACCTGCCAGGGTTGCGTGCATCGACCCTATCTGCAACCGGTTGTTGCTTATGCTGACCTGGCCACTGAGGTTGAGCTTTTCATCAGGAATGGCGTCTGCAGCCAGATTCAATTGTGTGAGAAACCCGTTCAGCCTGTTGATGTTTGCATTGAACTCAAGTGCGCTGTCAGCCACCAGCGGCTCGTCTCCAATCACGCCAGAAAACGCCAACTGGTTGTTGGCAAGAACAAGATCACCTTTTCTGATTTGAGTGCTGTCCCGGCGACGCTCCAACCGTGCATCGAGCGTCGCAGGTAATGACTTAACACCTTTGAGACCCGCGACCGAAGCCAGTGTCGCCACATCTGCAGCCTGCATGTGTACGTTGGCCGATGAGCCTTCAAAACCGTCTCGACCGGTCAGATTGCCCTGTGCGGTAACGGTCAAGCCTAAAGCGTTGATCTTGGCCTGAACATCAGCCGTTTCATCAGCAAGCGATCGCACATCCACTTGCAGACTGAGTTCGTTGTGCACAGTGGAATCCAGCCTGGTCAATTCAGCATATCGGCTGATATCCGGGACGTAGGCGCGTGCGGTTAGTTCCGCCCCCACGAGGTCAGGAAAATTCGCGAAAACCCCACTTGCATTCACCCGGCTTTCGCCAAGCGATGCGTTGAGGGTCTTAACAACAAGTTCCGGGCCATCCTTGTTCAGCGACACATCGATAACGAATGGATCTTCCGGGATACCGTGCACGCCGAGGATCTTAACCAGTCGTCCGGCAGCCGGTCCACCCGCGGAAAAATCCAGCTGCAATTTGTCGAGTGTCCGAAGATCATCAAAAACGCCGTCCGCTTTGACCACGAACTCACCATATTGACCGGCAAGCTCAAGGTGAATTGCATTTGCCGTGGGTTGTACATCGAACTTGAACTCAAGTGGTCCAGTTGTCAGAGCCTGCACATCGAGTAAGTCTGTGAGGTATTCCGCATTGGGACCCGTCAGCAACACCTGCGCCACCGGCCGCCCAGGCTCGAACAGATCGTCAAACACGATGCCAGCAGTCAGGCTGATCTCTCCCAAGGCCCCCTCAAGATCGATGTCGACATCGCGAAAGCTCTGCAGACTGGCAATGTTCTTCACCGTGGCCGCAATCGCGATTGGTGTTTCGTTAAAATCGCCATTGATATTCAGCCTGCCGCTTGCATCCGGCATCACCAGATGTCTGACGCTGGCAAGCGACATGCGTACGGCTTCCGATCGCTGCGCCGTTGAAAGCGTCAGATCAGTATCGGTGAGGGTGATCTGATCAAAACGTACCGGCAGTTCAAAACGCTCATCTTCTTCAGCTTCTTCTGTTTCGTCCTGCACAGCCTGGGCGGTGTCGTTCGAACCGAAGGTCCAGTTGTTGGCGCCATCGCTGTTGCTCTCAAGGTTCACCCGCAAGCCGTCAATGTTGACGCTGTTTACAATGATCGTGTCGGAAAGGATCGATGTGAGATCAAGCTGAATTTCAATCAGCCTCGCCTGCGCAAAATAGCGCTGGTCACTCCATGAGGTGGCCGCGATGTGCATCCTTTCGGCGGAAAAATACACATGCTCGCCTATTCTGAGATGCATCGGCCCATCGATCGACACCTGACGGTCGAGTGTATCGCTAAGATACGTCTCGACTTCGTCTTTCAGATGTTGATGGTCGATGACGATAACCAGAGCCACGGCTGATGCCATGAGGCCTGCGATGGCCGCAACCACAACAAGGCCTCGGGCCAGGGTTGACCAGGACCGGTTGTCAGGGTGCTCGTCGATCGATGACCTGTTCATGGGAAAAGCAAAACGCTGCGGTTAAGGACCCAGAATACACCCTCCGAATCAATCGTAGGGTCGAAGGTGATCAGCCGCCGGCGTTCATGGATTGCGAGATGATCGCAAAACCATTTGTCGCGGCAAGGCGTTTGCCCACCACGGCCTGATAGGCATCTGAGTTGTACCAGGCTTTGGCTGCTTCGGTGTCTTTGAACTTGATGATCACAGTCTGTGGTCCTGGAGGAGCCCCCTCCACCGTTTCGGCACCCACGTCAAAGGCCACCAGTTCTGCACCGTGAGCCGCAAGCGTTGGCCCTGCACCCTGACTGTATTGCGCATAAAGGTTTGGGTCTTTGACCTGATACTGAGCAATGAAATATGCCGCCATGATGTTCCCCTTTTAGTTCAGTGAAAAAAATGTTCGCCCGATTATACCGGCTTGCTGATGCTCAACCGGCCGGTTCTGGTTCAACTCCCTGCGCGGTCCGTCGGCTGGTGCTGTTCGTTCACCAGGTGATCGCTGTTACGTTCTACTTCGATGAACACCCGACTGATCGCCGGATCGAGCGCCTTGATCCGTCGGGTTGCATCGGTGACCGCCTGTTTTACAACCGACGAATCTACACCGTCAACAAAATCAACACTCAGATTCACAATGATCTGCTGCGGGCCCATGTGCATGGTGGCCACTTCGTTAACGTGGGTTATGCGCGGATCGGTCACCACACAATCACGTATCTGTGTGCGCAGCAACGGTGACGCAGCCTCACCGATCAGCAGGCTCTTGCTTTCATACGCAAGCCACAGTGCCGTGCCTGCCAGGATCAAACCAATGATGATGGATGCGAGTGCATCGAATATCAGATTACCGGTGATCTGATAAGCTACCAGGCCCGCCAGCGCAACGAGCAACCCGAGCAGGGCTGCCGTGTCTTCAAACACGACCACAAAAATACTCGGGTCTTTACTCATCCGCACCGCCTCCAGAAAACCGTAATGGCCTTTCTGTGCATTGAACTCCCTCATAGCGACCCACAACGCGCCGCTTTCAAACAGCACGGCAAAGCCCAGAACGATATAGTTGATCGACAGGTTATGCAGCGGCTCTGCATGGAACAGATGTTGCCAACCCTGATACAGCGACACACTCGCGCCGATACCGAAGATCAGCATGGCTACAACAAAACACCAGAAATAGACCTCTTTGCCATGACCGAACGGAAATTCTGAACTGGGCGGTGTCTCTGCCCGTTTGAGGCCGTACAGAAGCAGGATCTGGTTGCCGGTATCAACAAGCGAGTGCACGCCTTCGGAGAACATCGCCGAGCTGCCGGTAAACGTGGCTGCGGTAAACTTGGTGACGGCTATCAGCGAGTTGCCAACAAGCGCTGCATAGATCGCTTTTTTAGATGATCCCGCCAACCTGACCTCTTGTCCTTCTTTCAGATCTTGCGAACAATCAGGCTGCCGATGGAGTAGCCGGCACCAAACGAACACATCATACCGAGGTCACCCGAACGAAGGTCCTCGTGATTCAAGCAGAACGCGATGATCGAACCAGCCGATGCAGTGTTGGCAAACTCATCCAGAACGATGGGTGCTGTGTTGGCATCTACTTCGTTCCCAAGCAGGCGTTTGATGATCAGGCTATTCATGTTGAGGTTGGCCTGATGCAGCCACCAGCGGCTGATATCGGCGGGTGTCAGCTGCAGACGTTGCAGATGGGCTTCAAGGTGGTCAGCCGCCATCGGGCAGACTTCCTTGAAGACTTTGCGGCCGTTCTGACGGAACAGCTTGTCTGCTGACAACGGATCGCTGTCGTCAACAAAAGACAGATAGCCGAAGTTAGAGCGGATGTTGTTCGAGTAAAGGGTTCGTGCGCTGGTCCCGATGATCTCAAACACTTGATCTGACGTGGCGGTATCCGCCCTTTCAAGCACCATCGCCGTGCTGACATCGCCGAAAATGAAATGACTGTCACGATCCGTGTAGTTTACCTGCGGCGAGGTCAATTCCGGGTTGATCACCAGGACTGCGCGAGCTGACCCCGCGGCGATCGCATCATAACCACGCTGTAGAGCAAAGGTTGCGGCGG
>JAQBYL010000090.1 GCA_027622495.1 Pseudomonadota bacterium | reverse complement strand
GGGGGGGAGCCGTCACTGATAGTAGCGATGGTGCCAGATTCCATCCTGCGGTTCATCCTCCAATGGCATTCTCCAGGTCTTCACGGAAGCTCCTTCGAGTTGAACCCGATACAGACCTCTGGGTTCGTTGATGGTGGTCTCGATATAGGCCTGCGCCGCCTCGGGCGGCACATAGCGCTCGGCAATCCGCCGATACTGGTCGCGCCACCGGGCATCCTCACCCACGTCGTGAATCAGGCTGGCGTTTCCTTCTACCACCACTTTGCGGTAGGGCAGCGGCTGTTCATCGATGCACAAGGCCACCCTGTTGTCCCGTCGCAGGCAGGCAAACCACTCGGATCGCTCCCGCGGCGTGAAATAGATCGACTGGTCTTCGTGGATAAACCAGATTGGGGTCACCAGTGGAGATCCGTCCGCTCTGACCACCGCCACCCGCATCAATACACCCGGTGTCGCCAGAAACTTGTTGAACTCGGTGGCCGTTAGCTGTGGCATGGGCTCTCCTTATCGATTGTGGACCAAGCTCTAAAGCCTAGCGGAAAGTCGTGTGTGCACACCAGGCTGGCAATCGAGGTGAGTATCGTGTCGAATACTTTCATCCCTGCGAACCCGCGCAGGCAGCTTGGCAGGGAGACCATGACGGAACTTTCACTGGCCGGAACCCCCGCTGCGCGACCTGCTGGTTACTTAAGCTGGGCCTTGTTCGAGTGGGCGCGCAACCCCTACGTCATCCTGGTCACAATCTACATTTTCGCGCCCTATTTCAGCACCACGGTGGTGGGTGACGCGGTCAGGGGCCAGAGTCTGCTCGGCTACGCAAACAGCCTTTCCGGTGCGCTGATCGCGATCCTCGCGCCGTTTCTGGGCGCCATCGCCGACAAGAACGGACGGCGAAAACCCTGGATCATCTGTTTTGTGGTGGTCATGGTGCCGGCAAGCTTCATGATGTGGTTCGCCGAACCCTCAGGTGGCGGGATCGGCATCTACCCGACCCTTGCGTTGATCATCGTGGTGGCCATCGCCTTTGAATTTTCCGCCGTCTTCCACAACGCCATGCTGCCGTCGGTTGCGCCGATCTCGAAGGTTGGCATGATCTCCGGCATTGCCTTGTCGCTTGGCAATATCGGCGGTCTGCTGCTGATGATTTTTGTGCTCTATGCGTTTGCACTGCCAGGAACCGTGGACTGGTCCTTTCTGCCAGACGCACCCTGGTTCGGCCTGGATCAGAGTGCATCTGAACAGGATCGGATCGTCGGTCCGCTGACGTCGCTGTGGATGCTGATTTTTACCCTGCCATTGCTGTTGCTGACCCCCGATGGACGCAGCCGTGGGCTATCCAGCAGCGCAGCAATAAGGCAGGGGTTAGCCGATGTCTTGCAGACCCTTCGCCATCTGCGCCACTACTCTAATGTGGCGCTGTATCTGATCGCCCGCATGGTCTTCAACGACGGCATGGTCGGCGTGCTGATCTTCGGCGGGGTTTATGCGGCAGGCACTTTCGGCTGGGACACGACCACCATGCTGCTGTTCGGCATCATCACCAGTTTCTCGGCCGCCATCGGCGCGGTCATCGGCGGTCGTCTGGACGACGTGCTCGGATCAAAAATTGCACTGCTTGTGAGTGTAGGAGGAACCGCCTTGCTGCTGGCAGTTGCGGTAACCATTCAACCCGAGCGCATTTTGTTCATGGACTATCACGGTGGACCACCGCTTTGGTCTCTGCCCTATTTCAACACGCTGCCAGAAGCCCTGTATTTTGCCAACACGCAGCTTTTTGCCATGTTCATCACGGTGGGGTTTGCCTCGGCCCGTACTATGCTGGCGCGCATTGCGCCCCCAACCATGATCACGCAGTTCTTTGGTCTGTACGCGTTGTCAGGTACCGCCACGGCGTTCCTGGCACCGCTGATGGTTGGCGCATTTACTGCCGGGTTTCAGAGTCAGCGGGCGGGGTTCGCCTCGCTGGTCATCCTGTTGTCGGTCGGATTTGTGATGTTGATATTTGTTCGAGAAGAGCAGGCAAGCGCGGCGACCTGATCGATTGGGTTAGCAGCTGCCGCAGACAGCGCATGTAAATCAAAGGCTTCCAATGGTGACATTCGATCGGCGAGCAACAAAAATCAGTGGGGTCGAATCTTTGTGAGAAATCCAACGAGCTTCGTTTCTCTGGACTTTCAGGCGCAGGCTAACCAGCTTTTGAAAGACACCCACATCAAGTCCTGATAGTCCGTTTCACACCGGTAGTGTACAGGTGAAGTTCATGGCCGCAGGTGTAAAGACGCAGATTCCCAGTCGGAGCTTTGAGTTTGTGCTGTAAATCTGTACGCTTCTCGCTTGTAAGAGTTTCGATGGGTGAGATGGACTTGTCACTGAACAGCTTCGTTTGCGGAACATTTGTTTGTGGAACACGAGCGGCTGCGCTCTTCGTAGCTATAGGAATAAGTCCTCCGGGTCACACAACTGAAGGTCCTGATCAAGCAATCGAAGAAATTGTAGTTGTCGCCGAGTTGATTGGCGAACTTGGTCTCGCACGACCATCCGATGCAGGAAGCCGATTAGGTTTATCGCTGATGGAAACGCCTGCAACCGTCGAGATTGTCGACGGGAGTACAATTCGTGCTCGAGGTTACAAACAAGTCTCTGATGCAGTGCAAAGCTTGCCGGGAGTCGTTTCGGGTGAATCTCCCGCCGCGCCCTCGACTTTTTCGATGCGGGGTTTCACACGGTCACAGATTACGATCTTGAGAGACGGCCTCTGGGTAGGTCCGGCAAATATGGTCATGCGACCACAGAATACTTTTAATCTTGACCGGATCGAAGTTTTACGCGGACCCAGTTCCGTATTGCATGGCCAGGGTGCCGTAGCCGGAACAATCAACACTGTTAACAAGAGTGCAGCGATTGGAGAGCCTCAACAACTAGATGTCCTTGCATCCTATGGACGCTTTGACACCTACCAGATTGGTCTGGGTGCAGGCGGTGCACTGAGCGATTCCGTTTGGTATCGAGCAGATGTCAGCCAACGGAAGTCCGATGGATATGTAGACCGAACGGATTCAAGTTCATTGAACGCAACGGTCAGTTTGTTGTGGCAAGCCAGTGATACCCTGACCTTCAAAGTAAGCGCAGATTATCTGGATGATGACCTGGCCGATTACTGGGGTACGCCCCTTATCCCCACGGCATCAGCACTTCGACCCATGAGTAGTGTCATTTCTACCCGAACGGGAGAGACGCTTGACGAAGGGACCCGGTTTAGAAACTACAATGTCAGCGACAGTCGAGCAGAGTCAGATCAATTGTTTGTCCGCGCCGATATTGAATGGTCACCTACCGAACAGTTGACCTTCAAGAATACGCTTTATCGATTCGATGCTGACCGCGAGTGGCTGAACGCGGAAGGTTACGTCTACTGCACCCAGGTCGTGGATGTTTGTACACAGACAGGTGTGATTCAACGTTATTACGGCTACTTTTTTGTCTTTCACGATCAGGATCTCATTGGAAACCGCTTCACAGCACAATACGATTTCGATATCTCGGGTATGGAAAACAGTTTGCTTGGCGGGTTTGAGATCACGAACCTTGATTTTGAACGCAGCCGTGGTTTCCGCTTATCCGAGCCGCTGGTGCCTGGTGATTCCGTGGATCTTTTTAGCCCAACTCCAGGGCGGTATGGGCCTGAAGAACTGCGCGGAGTGAGCCCCACCGATATCATGACGCGAGCCGTGTTTCTGGAAGACAGGTTGAAAGTAAACCAACATTTCTCATTAATTGCAGCGCTTCGGTATGAGGAGATGGAGCTCGATCGAGAGAATTTCAATGCATCAGGCGACCGCGAATCTTCTGGCTTCGAGCGTGACTTTGATTGGACGAGCTGGCGGGTGGGAGCCGTCCTGAACCTCACGGAGAATCTGGTTTCTTATGCTCAATACAGCGACGCGAAAGACCCGGTGAACGCCAACATTTTCTTAGTGAATGCAGGCGAGGACTTTGATCTCACTGACGCGCAACAATGGGAGGTCGGGATCAAAGCGATCCTTATGCAGGGTAAAGCCGAAGCTACGATTGCATACTTCGATATCGAACGGGATGACGTACTGGAGCGGATTGGCGTTGATAGCGCAACGAGCGTTGGTGGCAGAACTTCACGTGGAATCGAACTCTCCGGTACGTTAGCTGCCACAGAGAAACTAAAACTAGGGGCCAACGCAGCCTACACCGATGCCGAGTTTTCAGGCTCTGCTAACTTCGTGGATTTTGCGGGTAACACACCACCCAATGTTCCCGAATGGACCGCCAATTTGTGGGCAAGTTACAACATCCCAAATCTGCCGATAGAAATTGGTGCAGCGATCAGATTCGTGGACGATCGCTTTGGAGACAACGCCAACAACGTAACGTTGAAGTCATATTTCCTTGCTGACATTTTTGCCGCATGGACTCACAACAATGTTCGTGTAAGTGCGCGAGTCAATAACGTGGCCGACGAAGAATATGTCTCCTGGGCAGATGTGTTTTACCTCGGACAGACTGATCCCGGATTCCTCTTCGCCAATCAGGTCTTGCTGGGCTCACCTAGAACATACGAATTGAGCATCGAAGTTTCCCTGTAGTGGCAATCATGGTGGCGAAGGCTTTTGTTTTCGTCCACCGATGGCTGGGGATTATGTTGTGTCTCTTTTTCGCCATGTGGTTTCTTACCGGTATGGTTATGATTTACGTGCCGTTTCCGTCACTGTCGGGCTCTGAACGACTTCAATATCTAGACCAGATCAACATCGGTGCGATTGATGTTGATCCAAGCCAGGCAATTTCCCTGTGCGGGGGAGACAGTGCAAATCAGTTACGGATCATCTCCCTGGAAAGCCGCCCGGTCTATGTTTGTACCGACGAAAACAATAGGTTTCACATTACTTACGCCGACACACCGGGCAAGGTAGTTCCGCTGTCGACTGAACGAGTAAAAACGTATGCCGGCTTGAGAATTGACGCGCCATTTGTTGTGAGCAAACCAGTTAACTATGACCAATGGATCGTCCATCAGAGATTTGACCCCTATCGTCCTTTCTATCGATTAGAACTCGTCGATGATCATGGTACTCACCTGTACATGTCATCGCAGACTGGCGAAATACTCCAAAGAACGTCCAGCCACGCCAGGTTCTGGAACTACTTGGGTGCGGTAGCTCACTGGATCTACCCAACCGTACTGCGTAAACATTGGGCCTGGTGGGACCAAACGGTTTGGTGGTTGTCACTGTCAGGAATCGTAGTCGTCCTGCTTGGGATTTATCTGGGTGTTACGCGTCTGGTGAAGGCGCGCCGATCGGTGCAGAAACGGATCAGTCCTTTCCTCGGGTGGATGCGGTGGCATCATGTTGCGGGGATGTTGTCCGGTCTGCTGGTACTGAGCTGGATTTTCAGTGGCTGGCTGTCCATGGACCATGGACGACTGTTTTCGACATCAGACGCTACCGATGAACAAACAATGCGTATCCAGGGAATTTCACTGAGCGATATTGGATCGCGAATAAAAGTAGAAGACTTGAAGCGCGCCAAGAGCGTGCAGGAGATAACGTTCCACGCGTTTGGCGGATCTGCATTTACGATCTCACACAACAGTGACGGAGTAGTCGATCCACAACCGATCAGCGCCAGGGAAATTGCCCGTGTCGTTGATGCCGTATGGCGCGAATCCGGTGTTGTGGAATCTGGCGTGATCCCAAAAGGTGACCCTTATACAGATCTACGTGAGGGACGGTTGCCCGCGGGGACGATAAGGGTTGAACTTGATGATCCAGCTTCAACGTGGGTACATGTTGATTCTCACACTGGAGAAATACTGTCTGTTATGGACCGCAGTCGTCGACTCTATCGATGGTTGTTTAACGGTCTCCACAGCTTTGACGTTCCTGGACTGGTTGGGCAAAGACCGTTATGGGACTTTTTAGTATTGCTTTGTCTGATGGTTGGCTTGATGGGAAGTCTCACAGGTGCGGTCGTCGCAACAAGGAGGCTGTTCAAACCTCGCTGAGAAGTTCCGCGTCCTGGCTCAGGACGAGCAGACCGCGGCCTGATCTCAATCAGCCGCGGCTCTATTTCCAGGGATCGCTGATCAGTTACCGAAATCCCACGACTCACCACCGTGGTAACGCCGCAGGATGTTTTTAGCGATCAGGATCTTGTGAACCTCATCCGGCCCGTCAGCAATCCGCAGCGTTCGCGCACCCTGGTACATCCCGGCGAGTGGCAGATCACCCGACACGCCCATGGCGCCGTACACCTGGATCGCCCGGTCAACCACCCGGTGGAAGGCTGCCGGAACGAACACCTTGATCGACGATATATCGGTCCGCGGATCGGCCCCGCTCTCCATCTTTTCAGCACAGTTGATGGTCATGAGACGCGCGCTCTGAATGTCCATGTAGCTGTCGGCAACAAAGCCCTGCATGAACTGCTTTTCTTCGAGCTTTTCGCCGCCGTGCACTTCGCGGGTCATCAGGCGGTCGATCATCAGGTCAAACGCGCGCCACATGGCACCGATTGAATTCATGCAGTGATACACCCGTCCAGCACCCAGGCGATCCTGCGCTGCCTGGTGACCGGTGCCGGTTCGACCCAGTTGATTTTCCTTGGGAACACGGACGTTTTCGTACTTGATCTCGCAGTGGCTGGATGCCCTGCCCCATACGGGTACACCACGGATCACATTCACCCCGGGCGTGTCTTTGGGAACGATGATCTGGGTCATCTTGTCGTTCTGACCACCCGCATCGTTCGGATCGGAGGTGCGGCACATGACGATGTAAAAGTTCGCTGCATGACCATTGGAGGTGAACCACTTGTGCCCGTTGATCACCCACTCATCGCCGTCGAGGTCGGCGCGGGTGGTGAGCGACCGCGGATCCGAACCGGGATTCATCGGCTCGGTCATGGAAAAGCCCGATTGCCAGCGGCCTTCGGTCAGTGGCTTCAGCCACTTTTCGTGCTGCTCGGGGGTACCGTACTTGACCAGGATTTTCTGGTTACCGGAGTTCGGCGCAACCACCCCAAACAAAGAGGCCGCACCCGGGCTGTAGGACAGGACTTCGTTCATGTATGCATGCTGCATGAACGACAGACCCATTCCGCCAAACTCCTGTGGCAGATGGGGGGCCCACAATTTGGCCTTTTTAACGTTGTTCTGCACCTGATTGCGCAGTGCCTTGGCTTCTTCGATCACTTCGTTGGGTGCGTTGGCGCTGTCCGACACCCAGCCCCAGAGTTTGTTTTCGTTCGGCAGAATCTCTCTATTCACGATATCGGCCGTGGCCAGCCTGATTTCGTTGACCTCGTCGTCCAGCGTCGGCACCGGCTTGATGTTCATTGCCATGATATTCCCCTCGTTAAATGGCGTATTTGCGAATGGCGTGTTCCAACCCCACTTAAAAAACCTGCTTTCAAGACTGCTTCTAATCTAAATCATGGCGTCGCGTTTTGCACACGGCCGGTTTGAGGCAAGCCCCTGCCAAGAACTCTCTGTATACTCGGCACGCTTCACATCGCGCGTCGAGGACCATGAACGAACTGATTTATCCCCATGCCGACCACCCGCAGCCGGGTGTTACCGTGGAAGTCGCCGATGGGGTGCGCTGGCTGAGCATGCCGATGGGCGGTTCTTTGAGCCACATCAACCTGTACCTGCTAGAGGACAAAGACGGCTGGTGGGTCGTCGATACTGGCCTCGGTGTTGAAGAAACGGAGCAATGGTGGCAGCAGATTTTTGCTAAGGAGCTCAATGGACGGCCGGTCATCGGGGTGATCTGTACGCACATGCATCCCGACCACATCGGCCAGTCGAAGATGATCACCGACCAGTTCCGCGTTCCCCTGTACATGACTCAGGCTGAGTACTATCAGGCCCGCGCGTTTTCTTCGTCTGCCGGATCGCACCACAGCTCCTGGGCGGGCTCAGAATTCTACGTTCGCGCCGGCATGGATGAGACCTATCTGGCCGAGTTGCAGAAGATGTGGCAATCGCGCTCATCTGAAGGCATGTCCATGCCGGAGATGCCGACCGGTTATCATCGCCTCAAGGACGGCGACGTGCTCACCATCGGTCATCACGACTGGCAGATTGTGGTGGGGTCTGGCCATTCACCGGAACATGCGTGTCTTTACTGTGCTGCTCTCAAAGTCATGATATCCGGCGATCAGATCCTGCCCATCATCACCAGCAACGTAAGCGTGCATCCCACCGAACCAAACGCTAACCCGTTGATGGAATGGATGGAGTCACACAACCGTTTCCTGCGGATCCCGGACGACACCTTTGTGCTGCCGGCTCACAACCTGCCTTTTTTTGGCATTCGCGAACGGCTGCGGGAACTCATAAGCCACCACGAAGATCGCATGCTTGCCATCGAAGAGCATTGTGTGGAGCCGGATACCGCCAAAGCCCTGTTACCGGTGTTGTTCGCCCGGGAACTCGATCCGCGCCAGATGATGATGGCTCTGGGGGAGGCGATCGCCCACGTTCACCTGTTGATGTACCGCAACCGGATCGAGAGAACATTGCACGAGGACGGCAAATATCGTTTTCGGTCTATTGATCCTGATCTGGCCCGGCGCTCCCATCCCGGCACCCATGACGCGCCGAGCGATGGGCCCATTCTGGTCTGAAATGTGAGAACGCCCGATTAAACCTCAGCAGCGACGCTCTTGAACCAGGCGCTCATTCGCTACAAAGCGAAGCAGGTTACCTATCGAATATTACGCTGGGGTCACGATCGCGTTGCGCCGGGCCTTCGGTCGTTCATCGGCATTCTGTTCATGGTGGGTGGCGTGTTCGGTTTTCTGCCAGTCCTCGGCTTCTGGATGTTCCCACTGGGCCTGGGCTTTGTTGCCCTCGACATCCCGTACACGCGCCGGCGCATCCAACGCTGGATGGTAAAACTCAAACGCGAGCTGGCGGCGGGTCAACCCACATCGAGCCAGTAACCGCCCCCTTTCAGATGTTTGATGTGTCCCGCCGTCGGTGTGGCGAAATGGGTGCCGATAATGAGTATGTCCTGGTCGACATAGCGCTCGAGTAATCCTTCACGGGTCTGACGACCCACCGTCTGATCGAAGTCGGCACTGCTGCACCAGTCGGTGCGCGTCATCTGACAGGGATGATGGATGCAGTCGCCGGTGATCAGGGCTTCCTCTCCATTGGACCGGATGTGGATGCTCACATGACCTGGCGTGTGGCCGGGTGTGGGTTCCAGTCTGATTTCAGGGGTAACCTCATGTTCCCAGTCGATAAAGTCCACCAGGCCTGCTTCGATGACCGGCCTGACTGAATCCGCCATGATCGGCCCGTACTGGGCTTCGTCTTCATTGGCGTCCCAGTACTGCCACTCTTTTTCGGCCAGCAGGTAGCGCGCGTTGGGAAACGTTGGCACCCACTCACCGTCCACCAGCATGGTGTTCCAGCCCACATGATCAACATGCAGGTGGGTACACAGGACTGTATCAATGGTTTCGCGTGGATAGCCGGCGGCGGCCAGGTCCTTTAGAAAATCAGTCTGCAGATTGGTCCAATTGGGGATGGAGCGTTGTTTGTCGTTGCCGATACAGGTGTCCACCACAATCCGCCGCTCGCCCGTATCCACCACCAGCGCATGGATGCTCATGATCAGGTTGCCATCCACATCCATGAAGTGCGGCTGCATCCAGTCGATCGACAGACACGCTTCGCGGGTTGCGTCCGGCAGGATAAAACGGCTGCCACCGGCGACCTGCATTTCCACCACGCGGGTGATCTTGATGTTGCCTACCTGCCACTGGTTCATTGTCTCTCCTTCGTATTCCGTCTGAATAATCTGGTCTGTAGATCACCGAGCATGCCACATACTGCTTGTTCCCGGGAGACGGCATGGTTATCTTTTCAGCCCGACGGACCACGGCGACTTAAAGCGGCCAGGGTAAGCCAGCGCAGCAAAGGGGAAAAAAACATGGGTATCAAAGACATCTATTCGACCCTTAAACAGGTTCCAACGCTATTGGCCTTGAAAAAGGAACTCACCCCGCGGCCCTATGAAGACAAAGGCTGCATGGCGGTATGGGTGGAAAACAACGCCGAAGTGCGTGGTGGTCGCACCGCCATTGTGTTCGAAGACCGAACCGTCACCTGGAATCAGTTCAACGCCCTGGCAAACCAGTACGCCAATACTTTCAAGGCCGATGGCCTGGTCCGTGGAGACACGGTGAGCGTAATCATGGAAAACCGCATCGAGTTTCTGGCGATCATTGTCGGGCTGAACAAACTGGGTGTGACTGCGGCTCTGATCAACACAAACCTCACCGGTCGACCCCTGATCCATTGCGTGACCGTCACGGAATCGAAGCGCTGTGTGTTCGGCGAAGAGGTTGCGGCCAATCTGATCGAGGTCAAAGCCGAACTCGAACTCAAAGAAGGTAAAGATTACTATTTCGTCAACGACGCTGGCACCCTCCCGGCACCCAACTGGGCCCGCGATCTGAACAAGGCCATGGCCGACGCCCAGAAAGCTAATCCACCAGAAACCAGCGAAAACACGCTCGGAGACAACGCTCTGTACATCTTCACATCTGGCACCACCGGCCTGCCCAAGGCAGCCGTGCTGTCCAACCGACGTTATCTCGCAAATTCAGCCCTGTCCCACAGAGCCGGGCTTAAATGCACGGAACTGGACCGGCTCTACATCTGCCTGCCTCTGTACCACGGGACCGGTCTGCTGATTGGTGTTGGTGCTTCGTTCTCATCGGGTGCCAGCATGTTCATCCGGCGAAAATTTTCTGCCAGTAATTTTCTGCATGAAATCCGCGAACACAACTGCACCTGCTTTATCTACATCGGTGAGTTGTGCCGTTATCTTTCAAACACCTCCTCCCGACCAGATGACCACATGAATCCACTTCGCTCGATGATGGGGAACGGTATGCGGCCGGATGTTTGGATGAAATTCAAAAATAGATTCGGCGTTGAACGGATCGCCGAATTTTACGGCGCCAGTGAAGGTAATGTCGCGTTTGCAAATCTGTTAAACAAAGACTGCACGATCGGCATGTCGCCGCAGAAACTGGCGCTGGTTAAATATGACGTCGATAACGATCAGATTGTGAAAGATGCAAACGGCCGCTGCATTGAAGTCGCTGACGGTGAAGCGGGTTTGATGCTCGGTCACATCAGTGAAGATTCAGTTTTTGAGGGTTACACCAACAAGGAAGCCACCGAAAGCAAAATCGTCCGGAACGCGTTCGAAGAAGGTGATGCCTGGTTCAACTCAGGCGATCTGCTCAAGACCGTTAAGGTGGGGTTTACGCTGGGTTACCCGCACTATCAGTTTGTCGATCGGGTGGGTGATACCTTTCGCTGGAAATCCGAAAACGTTTCCACCAACGAAGTCGGCGAGATCTTGAACGGCTTTGATCAGGTGAGATTCTGCAACGTTTACGGCGTGGAAATACCAACGGCAGATGGCCGTGCAGGCATGGCCGCCCTCACGCTTAACGAAGGTGTAGACACCCTGGACCTGGATGCTTTTTCAGCCTACGTGTCAGACCAGCTGCCCGCTTTTGCAAGACCCGTATTCCTGCGGATTCAACCCGACATCGACGTGACGGGGACATTCAAAATGGTGAAAGGCGATCTGCGCAAGCAGGCCTGGGACCTGGCACAGGTGAAAGACCCGCTGTACGTTCTGCTGCCTGGTGCAACCGGGTATCAGCCACTTGATGAAGCAAGCGCCGCATCAATCAAAGCTGGCGAAGCTGGTTTTTAGCCCGCTTTATTCGTGAACCTGCCACAACGTTCCATTTTTTGCCAGATTGAGCCGAGCAATAGAT
>JAQBYL010000089.1 GCA_027622495.1 Pseudomonadota bacterium | reverse complement strand
GATGCCGGCGACCCAGCCGAAGACTAGAGAGGCTCCATGAAGCGCGTACACAACTTTGCAGCGGGGCCGGCTGCGCTGCCGACCGATGTTCTGCTCGAAGCCCAGGCTGAAATGCTTGATTTCCGTGGCAGCGGCATGTCCGTCATGGAAATGAGCCATCGAAGCTCGACGTTTATCGATGTTGCAGAAACTGCAGAACGCGATATGCGTGAGCTGCTCGCTGTATCTGATGATTATGCGGTTCTTTTCTTAACCGGTGGCGCGACCACGCAGTTCTCAGCTGTTCCGCTGAATCTTCTGGGTGACGCGAAGACGGCCGATTACATCGACACGGGTGCCTGGTCAAAAAAGGCGATCGAAGAAGCTGGCCGCTACTGCAAGGTCAACATAGCTGCGAGCTCCGAAGCCAGTGCCTATGATCGAATCCCCCCGGTGGCCGATTGGCAACTATCAAAGGCCGCTGCTTATCTGCACATCTGTTCCAACGAAACCATCGGCGGTGTGCAGTTTCATGGGTTTCCCAAAACACCGGTCCCTCTGGTGGTAGACATGTCATCCGACATTCTGTCCGGGCCCATCGACGTCAATCAGTTCGACGTTATTTATGCCGGTGCCCAGAAGAACATCGGCCCGGCGGGTCTCACGATTGTGATCGTGCGCAAGGAGCTACTCGGAAAGGCACTGCCACAGACACCGGCAATGCTCGACTGGTCTGTGCATGCCAAAGCGGACTCGATGTCTAATACACCCCCCACCTATATCTGGTATCTGGCTGGCCTGGTGTTCAAGTGGTTGAAAGCGCAGGGTGGCCTGGTCGCGATCAAAGCGATGAACGAACGCAAAGCAAGCCTTCTGTATGGCGCGATCGATAACAGCAACTTCTACAATTCACCGGTCCGCACCGAAAACCGGTCGATGATGAATGTACCGTTCACCATGCCATCGGCGGATCTCGACAAACTTTTTCTCGCTGGCGCCGAACAGGCTGGTTTGATGAATCTCAAAGGGCATCGAAGTGTTGGTGGTATGCGGGCCAGTATCTACAACGCCATCAGTGAACAGGCGGTATCTGCGCTGGTGGACTACATGGGCGAGTTCGAAAAAGCGCACGGTTGATGAGCAAAGAGACAGACAGAATTGCGAGTGGCGAGCAGGAAAAGCAGGCACTGACGGGTATACGCGAGCGCATCGATCAGATTGATGACGAAATGCTGGCATTGCTCAATGAGCGGGCAACACTCGCCGTCACGGTAGGGCAGATCAAGAAAGCCGCAAGCCCCGATGTGCCGCCGGTGTTTTACCGACCGGAGCGCGAAGCGCAGATTCTGAAACGCCTGAAAGATGCCAATGCAGGCCCGCTCACGAACGAAGCCATCGCGCATCTTTTTCGCGAAGTGATCTCCTGCTGTCTGAACCTTGAACAACCTCTGACTATTGCCTATCTCGGTCCACGCGGCACTTACACTGAGAGCGCCACCATCAAGCATTTCGGTCACTCGTCAACAACGCTCGCTCTCGGCGGCATAGACGATGTTTTTCGAGAGGTGGAGGCGGGCATCGTGCACTACGGTGTAGTCCCGGTAGAAAACTCCACCGAAGGTATGGTCAACCACACGCTGGATTGTTTCATGACGTCCGCGTTGTCGATCTGCGCAGAAGTGGAAATACCCATCCACCATGCATTCATGGTGCATCCAGACAATGTCGATGGCGTTGTTACGGAAGTGATATCGCACTCGCAATCTCTGGCTCAATGCCGGGGCTGGCTCGACACCCACCATCGTGACATCAAAAAAACCGCCGTCAGCAGCAATGCAGAAGCGGCCAGAATTGTGGCAGGGCGCCCGGATGCAGCATCGATTGGCGGCGAGATCAATGCTGAATATTATGGTCTGCGCCTGCTGGCCACGCGCATAGAAGATGATCCCAACAACAAGACCCGTTTTCTGGTGATCGGCAATCAGGATGTGGGCCCCAGCGGGCACGACAAGACGTCTATCCTTGTGTCGACCAAGAACACCAGTGGAGCGCTCTTTTCTGTGCTGGAGCCATTCCATCGCAACCAGATCAGCCTGACCCGGATCGAAGCCCGTCCCGCACGGTCGGGTGACTGGTCGTACGTGTTCTTCATCGACTTCTGCGGTCATCAGCGCGATCCAAAGATCAGCGATGTTCTCCGTGAGGTCCGAGGTGTTGCTCTTGAAGTCCGCGTTCTGGGGTCTTACCCGCAGGGTGTGAGTTGATGCTCAGTGGTCCGGTTAACCCGGGTATTGCTGGGCTTAACCCGTACAAGCCCGGCAAGCCCATCGATGAGGTTGCTCGTGAACTCGGCCTGTCTGAGATCACTAAGCTTGCCAGTAACGAAAACCCACAAGGGGTTAGTGAGCGCGTTCGTTTGCGTCTGAGCGAGGCGGTTGCCGACCTCGCCCGTTACCCGGATGGCAGCGGCTACAGTCTGAAACAAGCCCTGGCCCGCAATCTGGGTGTTGATGCTGCGCAGATTACGCTGGGTAACGGCTCGAACGACGTGCTTGAAATCGCCGCCCGGGTAATGGTCCAACCCGGCAGCGAAGCGATCATTGCGCAGCACGCGTTCATCGTTTATTACCTGGCAGTCACCGCTTCTGGCGGCACCTTGATCACCGTTCCAGCCGATCATTACGGCGCCGATCTCGATGCCATGCTCACCGCAGTTACCGAAAATACGCGGGTGATCTTTCTGGCTAACCCGAACAATCCCACCGGCACATGGGTAAGCGAGCGCTCGCTCACTAAGTTTCTGGATGAGTTGCCGCAACGTGTCTGGGTTGTGCTGGATGAAGCCTATTTCGAATACGTCGACGAGCCGGACTATCCGAACGGGGTTCACCTGCTCGACAGGTATCCCAATCTGATGATCACCCGCACCTTCTCCAAGGCCTATGGTCTTGCTGGTCTGCGGGTTGGATATGGGGTGAGCACGCCGGAACTCGCCGATCTGCTTAACCGCGCCCGCCAGCCCTTCAACGTCAACAGCCTGGCACTCGTTGCTGCCGAAACAGCACTGTCCGACCAGGAATATCTGGCTGCGAGTCGTGAAATCAATCGCGCTGGCATGCGTCAGCTGAATGCGGGTCTGACCGATCTGGGCCTCGAGTACATTCCGTCGGCCGGGAATTTTTTGACCTTTTCGCTTGCCGGTCGTGATTTGAGCGCAGCGCTCGTCAATCAACGGCTCCTCGAAAAGGGTCTGATCGTGCGGCCAATCGCTGAGTATGGTTTGCCGGATCATCTTCGGGTCAGCATTGGTCTTGAGGCTGAAAACACCCGTTTTCTGAAAGTGCTGCGGCACATTCTCGACCCATGAAACTGACCGTTGTCGGCACGGGGCTGATGGGCAGTTCGTTTGTGCTGGCCGCACGCCAGGCAGATCTCTTCAGTGATATACAAGGGGTTGAACCGGATCCGGAGAGTGCGAAGCAAGCGCTTGCGCTGGGGATTGTCGACTCCTTAAGCGACGCCCCGGCGTCCGACAGCGATCTCGTTCTGATTGCGAGCCCGAGCGACATGGTTGCCGGTTGGGTGGACCTGCTTCGTGCTCACAAAGGCATCGTGTTTGATGTTGGCAGCATCAAGGCGCCGATCCTCGATCAACTGCGTGGCACATCAGAGGGTATCCCCCCACGCTATGTTCCCTGTCACCCCATCGCCGGTTCTGAGTTGAGTGGCCCGGGAGCAGCGGATGTGAATCTGTTCCGCGGACGCAACGTGGTCATCACGCCAGCAAGCGAAACCGACCAGCACAGCGTGGATGTGATCCGCGGCCTGTGGGCGGCGCTCGGGGCACAGACCCTCTGCATGCCGGCAGTGGAGCACGACCAGAAGCTCGCCCTCACAAGCCACTTGCCGCATTTCCTGGCGTTTGCCTACATGCATGCGATCGACCCGGCTGATCGTCCGTTTGCCGGGGGTGGTTTTCGTGATTTTTCGCGGATTGCCGGTTCTACACCGAGCATGTGGAGTCGCATTTTTACCCTGAACCGGCAAGCTCTGCGGGCATCGCTTGCAGACTTCAAAACCCATCTTGAGGCCATGGACCAGGCGCTTGAACAGGATGACCAGCAACTTCTGCTTGATCTGATCGAGCAGGCGTCCGCAATAAGGCAGCGTTTCCGCGATGACTGATGTCCCGGTGGTGACCGTGGATGGGCCCAGTGGATCCGGCAAAGGCACGTTGGCTGCGTTACTGGCAAAGCATTTTGGCTGGCATCTGCTCGATAGCGGTGCTCTGTATCGCATTGTGGCGGCGATTGCGCTGGAGCGCGGTATCGATCTGAGTGCGGCGCAGGCGCTGGCACAGATGGCGCGGGGCCTGGATATCCGCTTCGAAAACGGCCAGGTGGTGGTCGATGGGGTTGATCTGACCGACCGCATCCGACACGAAGAAGTCGGCGAAGCGGCGTCCAGGGTGGCGGCCTGTGTGCCCGTTAGAGAGGCGATCCTCGACAGCCAGCACAGTATGCGCAAGCCACCCGGTCTGGTTGCTGACGGACGCGATATGGGGACTGTGGTGTTCCCTGATGCAACCGCCAAGATCTATCTTGAAGCGAGTGCGCAAGTTCGTGCGGAGCGACGCTATAAACAGTTGAAAAACAAAGGTTTAAGTGTTAGCGTCCACGCCCTTCTCGCCACCATAATCCAACGAGACGAGCGAGATACAAGGCGTGCTGCTTCGCCACTTCGCCCCGCAAAGGACGCGATCATTATTGAGAGCACCAGCATGAGCATCGAAAAGGTGCTTGAGGTGTCGATCGCGATTGTCGAGCAAGGGCTTGCCAGCACATAACATTCACTAACAACGGAGACGTCGCAGGCCCGTAAAACACAAAGGGCCATCCGCGACATAAACAATAAACATATGAGCGAAAGTTTTGCCGATCTATTTGAAGAGAGTCTGAAAACCATCGAGATGGAGCCCGGATCCATCGTAACCGGCACGGTGATAGACATAGATAGCGACTGGGTGGTCGTGCACGCTGGCCTGAAGTCAGAAGGTGTGATCCCGCGCAGCCAGTTCATCAATGACGCTGGAGAATTCACAGTTGCCCTGGGCGACCAGGTCAAAGTAGCCATGGAAGTCGTGGACGATGGTTGGGGCGAAACCCGACTGTCCAGGGAAAAAGCCCGCCGCGCCGAATCCTGGCAGATGCTCGACGAAGCATTCGAGAAGGATGAGGTCATTCAAGGCATCATCAGCGGCAAGGTCAAAGGCGGCTTTACCGTAGACATTACCGACATCCGTGCGTTCCTGCCGGGCTCGCTGGTCGACATCAGACCGCTGCGCGAAACCGCCCATCTTGAAGGCAAGCCACTGGATTTCAAAGTCATCAAACTGGACCAGAAGCGCAACAACGTGGTGGTGTCCCGCCGCGCCGTGCTCGAAGCCGAGAACAGTGTCGAGCGCGAAGCGCTGCTCGAATCTCTGCAGGAAGGCCAGGATGTGAAAGGCATCGTCAAAAACCTCACCGACTACGGCGCGTTCGTGGACCTGGGCGGTGTGGACGGTCTGCTGCACATTACCGATATGGCGTGGCGCCGCATTCGCCATCCGAGCGAAATGGTCAATGTTGGCGCTGAAGTTGCCGTTAAGATCCTCAAGTTCGATCGCGAAAAGAATCGCGTCAGTCTCGGTATGAAGCAACTGGGTGATGATCCGTGGGTTGCGTTAACCCGCCGTTATCCTGAAGGGGCCAAGGTTGTGGCCACCGTGACCAACCTCACCGACTACGGCTGTTTCGCCGAGATCGAAGAAGGGGTTGAAGGTCTGGTGCACGTCTCCGAGATGGACTGGACCAACAAGAATATCCACCCGTCGAAGGTGGTCAATGTGGGTGACTCGGTTGAAGTCATGGTTCTTGATATCGACGAAGAACGCAGACGCATATCACTCGGTATCAAACAGTGCCGGCCCAATCCCTGGGAGCAGTTCGGTATCGAACATGCCAAGGGCGATCGCATCAGCGGCAAGATCAAATCGATTACCGACTTCGGGATCTTCATTGGTCTGGAAGGGGGCATCGACGGTCTGGTGCATCTGTCTGACATATCCTGGAACGAAGCCGGCGAAACCGCCGTGCGTCGTTACAGCAAGGGTGAAGAGATCGAAACCATCATCCTGTCGGTGGATCCGGAGCGCGAGCGAATTTCGCTTGGGGTGAAGCAGCTGGATCAGGATCCGTTCACCGATTACACCGCGATCAATGATCGGGGCAGCATCGTAACCGGCGTTATTCTTGAAGTTGAGCCGCGTGAAGCCATCATCCGCCTGGCCGAAGAGTTGACCGGTACGCTGAAGGCATCTGAACTCAGCATGGACCGGGTTGAAGATGCCCGTAATTCGCTGACCGTAGGTGAAGAGATCGAAGTCAAGATCATCAGCGTGGACCGCAAAAACCGAACCATCGCTCTATCTGTGAAAGCCAAAGACAGGGATGATGAACGGACTGCGGTTCGCGACCACCGCCGTGCGGAAGTAGAGCGGGCTGGACCACAAACACTTGGTGATCTGATCAAAGCGCAGATGGACCAGGAGGCTGATTCCTGACAGACGCTTTGCGGACCTTCAGTTTCGACTGAAGGTCCTTGAAGCTCTGAAAGGTTACGATCTGTGTAGCAACTTATGTATGACTAAGTCTGAACTGATTGAAAAGATCACCGCGGCGCAGACACAGCTTTCCGGGAAAGATGTGGAGCTGGCGGTTAAAACCATGCTCGAGCAGATGTCGCTGACGCTCGCCAGTGGCGAACGTATCGAAATCCGTGGTTTCGGCAGCTTTTCGCTGCACTACCGGGCACCGCGAATCGGTCGCAATCCAAAGACCGGCGAGTCCGTCGGTCTTGCCGGAAAGCACGTTCCACATTTCAAACCGGGCAAAGAGTTGCGCGACCGGGTGAACGCAGGTCTGGAACGGGATCTGGCTGCCGGTCGTTTTGCATCGCCTCGAGCACATGACGGGGAGTCACAGGACAACTGATGACCTGGCTCGCTAAACTCTTCTGGGTTGCGACTCTGCTCATCATCTTCTTCCTGTGTGCCGTCGCCGTGAATCAGTCGCAGATAGCCCTTCAGTTCCTGATCTGGCGCACACCGCAGATCGGTGTTTTCTGGTGGCTGCTGCTGGCGTTCGGATGCGGTCTGTTTGTGGGCGCACTGGGTATCCCGATCTCGAAAGCACGTCAGGGATTGAAACATCGCCGTCTGACCAAAGAACTCTCCGCCTCAAATCAGGAACTGGCGAAGCTCAGGAACCTGACCCTTAACGACTGAGTATCCGCACATGCCGGATAACCTGTTCCTCTATCTGCTTCTGGTTGTTGCGCTGGGCATAGGTTACGCAGTGGGCCGGATCGAGAAACGCCGGCGTGTATCCGGCACTGGGACCCAGGCTCTGCCGCAGGAATATTTTCGCGGGCTCAATCACCTGCTTAACGAGCGCCCGGACCTGGCAATCGACACCTTCATTCAGGCCATGGCGGTCAACAACGACACCGTTGATACGCATCTTGCCCTTGGCAGTCTGGTTCGCCGACGTGGTGAAGTGGATAAGGCAATACGCATCCATCAGAACCTGCTCGCCCGACCGGTTCTTTCCAATGCCAATCGCGCTCTGGCCGAACTGGAACTGGCGCGTGATTACTACGTTGCCGGTTTGCTTGGTCGCGCAGAAAGTCTGCTCAAAGAACTGATTCAGAAAAACGGTGAACACAAGCAGGTTGCGCTGGAATTGCTGCTCGAGGTTTATCAGCGCGAAAGCGATTGGCCGGCGGCAATAGAAATTGGCTCGCTTTTGTCTCGTCAGGACAAGAGCGTTCGCATCAAGCTTGCGCACTTTCGTTGCGAGATGGCCGAGCAGGCTTTGCGAGTGGGTGACCTGCGTGGTGCACGCTGGCAGGTTTCGTCTGCCCTTTCGTTCGACGCAAGCTGTGCACGTGCCAACCTGATTGGTGCCCAGGTTGAATTCAAAGCCGGTCGCTATCGCGATGTGATGCGCCTGCTCAAGAAAGTCCGCGAACAGGACATACTGCTGACCACCGAAGGCTTGAATCTGTATCGAGAAGCAGCAGTCGCGCTTGGTGATGAGTCGGAGTTTCTGACCTACGTTCGTGAAGCTGTTAAGAAGAAGCCGTTGCTGGGTCTGGTCAAAGTGCTTGGGGAGCACATCAGTGTTGCGCAGGATCAGGCTGCAGCACGCGAGTATGTGGTTGAACAGTTGCTGCATCATCCAAGTCTGGGCGCATTTGTGTTGCTCATGGAACTGCTTGAGCAGGCAGATGAACCGCTGCAGGGTCAGCACCTTAAACTGGTTCTTGATCTTGCCCGTGAACTGCTCAAAGCCCAACCGCGCTATCGCTGCAACAGCTGTGGTTTCAGCGGCAATATGCGCATGTGGCAATGTCCGAGCTGTCATCAATGGGGCACGCTGAAGCCCATTCAACCGATCCAGCTGGAGCGGCCTGATTTCGCCTGATCGGAACGCGCACACGCACTGTGGGCGGAGGCCGAGGGCGAAGTGGGCCATTGGCCGATGATGTGGGTGACTGCCCAAGGCTAACCTGTTCCTCGATCAACCATGAGGACGACCAATGAAAAAACACCTGTTTGCTGCAATTCTGTTAATGCTGATGGCTCAGAGCGCAAATGCACTGCCGCCAGGAGAACGGATCAACATCAACACCGCTGACGCCGCAACACTCGCCGAAGTCATCGATGGAGTAGGGCTGCGAAGAGCAGAGGCGATCGTGCGCTACCGTGATGAAAATGGTGCGTTCAAGGACGTGCTGGAACTGACCAACGTCAAAGGCATCGGCGAACATACTGTCACGCAGAACCAGGACCGTCTCAGTGTGAAATAGCCGTTCGGCGGGTGAGAGCATCTGTGCGCGCCGCGCACAGGTGCGCATCGTACACAGGTGCACACACGCACCTGCGCGCCACTGTTCCCTGTCCGTTTACTCCTTCGGGGTTTGGTGTCACTATGCGCCGCGCATGTCGGCGCACATCGGACCATCCTTCTTGTTTCCTTCCAGCCTGACCTTATACAGCCTGCCGTCATATGGTTTGTTCCCAGCCAGCTTGATTCCTCTAATCTGTCGGACGTTGACTTCATGGCACTGAAACGTGTACTGATCGTTATTGGATCGCTGCGTTCCGGTGGAACCGAACGGCAGGCGTCGCTGACAGCCAATGCGCTGTGTGAGCAGGGTATCGATGTCACCGTGCTTGTGTTTGATAACACACAAGGTGCCGCCTACGAGTTGCATCCGCGGGTGAAACTTGTTGCAGCTTCGGGTGGGGTCAGCGGCGTGTGTCTGACCCTTGTGCGTCTCGTGCGAGCACAGCGCAATGTCGATGTAGTGATGAGTTATCTGGATCTGGCCAATGCGCTTTGTGCGCTGGTATCCACGCGCTCAAGCCGGCTGGTCTGGAATCTGCGAAGTTCCAGCGTATCCCCTGGCCTTATCAACCGGATGGCGTTCAATCTGTCACGCTGGCAATCCAGACGCCGGGTGGCCGATATCGTGCTGGCCAACGCTCACAGTGTTCTCAACTTTTATGCGGCACAAGGATTCGATCTAGGTCGTGGTGAAGTGCTGCCAAATGCGATTGACACCAATGTGTTCAAACCCGATCCAACAGCCGGTGATCGTCTGCGCGAACATCTCGGTGTGCAGAAAGGCGTTCCCCTGGTGGGATTTTTCGCACGCTACCAGCCAGAGAAACGTCATGATCTGATCCTTCAGGCGGTGAGTCGGTGGTGTGCGGACATTCATCTGGTCATGATCGGGCGCGGTGTAGACACCGGCAACAATGAGCTTTGCTCGCAGATCTCCAAAGTCGGTCTGGTTGATCGTGTTCATTTGTTAGGTGAGCAGAAAGACATGGGTTTTTATCATGCGGCCGTAGACCTGCAGGTCTGTGCCTCCGACTTCGAAGGCCTGCCTAACGTGTTGCTGGAAGCGATGGCCAGCGGTGTCCCCTGCGTGGGTACCGATGTCGGTGGTATCAGTGAGCTGTTGATGGACTGCGGTGTTCTTGTGCCGCCAGACCAGCCGGACAGCCTGGGGCAGGCAATCCACAACCTGCTCACCGACAGCGATCGGGTTATGGATCTTGTCATGCACGCGCACACCCGAATCAAACAGCGTTACACTAAAGACCAGGTGACCGGGCAGCTTGTTTTCCGGCTGAGCTGTCTGACTAAATGAGGGTTTTGAACATCATCAATTCCCTGCATGTCGGTGGCGCCGAACGCAACCTTCTGCGTTTGACGCGTCTGCTTGTTGATCAGGGTCTGACCTGCGACATTGCAACCCTGCGCAGTGGTGGTGAGCTGGAAATGGACGCCCGGGCGATGACCCGGCTTTACCGCTGGCCGAACCCGCGTCTTCCTGCGTACGACATTGTGATGGGCCGGATGTATGCCGGTGCGGTGGCGGCGAGTATTGAAGGGCGTCGCGCGCAGGTGATCTGGAATATCCGTCATCTGCCCGAGCACTTGAATACGGAAAGTCTGACGACACGGCTGGCACTTAAATTGCTCAGCCGCTTCAAGCCGCAGGCAATCGTTACCAACGCACACGCTGCAATCGCCGCCCACCAGAAACTGAACCTCAGCTGTGAGTCCTGGAAAGTCATCCCCAACGCAGTTGATAGCCGGATGTTTGTTCGTTTTCCCCACGCCCGGGAAGCTTTGCGTATCGATGAGGGGAGCCTCGTGTTCCTGCAGGTTGCCCGGGTTCATCCTCACAAGGGTAACGAACAGCTGGTCGCTGCGTTTAATGATCTCGGCGCGCAGGGCCAAGCCCACCTTGTACTGGTTGGTGAAGGTACGCGGGTGTTCAGCAATGGCACCCATATCCACGGTGTTGGCATAAAAGACCACGTAGTGGACTACTTTTCTGCTGCTGATGTGCTGATCAACCCATCGTTGTCGGAAAGTTCCCCAACGGTAGTTCGCGAGGCCATGTGCTGTGAACTGCCGTGCATTGTGACCCCTGTCGGCGACGCGCAGGAACTGGTTGGCGATACTGGTTTCTGCGTCCCGGGCGAGCGTGCTGCACTGACTGCGATCATGGCGAAAGTGCTGACGATGGATCGAAGCGATCTGCGCCACCTGGGTGTGCAGGCACGAGCGCGCGTATGTACCCGTATGGACGAAACGACCATGGTTGATGCCTACCTGTCGCTGTTTGAAACCCTCGCGGCACACTGACGCGATGTGCGGTTTTGTGGGGTCAGTCCATGCATCACAACCAGCGAGTGCACAGCTTCTGCACACGCTCGGTGCGCGTCTGCGCCATCGTGGTCCAGACGACGACGGTGTATGGACCGAAGGAAATGTGGGGCTCGCGCATCGACGTCTCTCGATCATCGATCTGAGTCCTGCCGGTCATCAGCCGATGGTCTCAACCAATGAACGCTTCGTTATCGCATACAACGGTGAGATCTATAATTTTCAGCAGATCCGCAAGCTCCTGGGTGGAGTTTTCTGGCGTGGCAATTCCGATACCGAAGTGCTGATCGAAGCGATTGCCAGATGGGGTGTCACCGATACGGTAACCAGACTGGTGGGGATGTTTGCCTTTGCTGTCTACGACCGGTACGAGAGAACCGTCACCCTGGTTCGTGACCGGCTTGGTATCAAGCCCCTCTACTACGGCAAAGTGAACGGTGACCTGTACTTTGCGTCGGAACTGTCGGCCATTCCTCGCAGCGATCTCGAGATTGACCGCAGTTCGCTTGCGTTGCTGTTAAAGCGTAACCACATACCAGCGCCATGGAGCATCTACACAGGCATATTGAAACTGCAACCCGGT
>JAQBYL010000088.1 GCA_027622495.1 Pseudomonadota bacterium | reverse complement strand
ATGACCTTAACCCAGCCGACGCAGCACCTGCTGTGTCATCTGCTGTGTTGAACCGCTGAGACGCTCCACGTGATCCCATGCGCGAAGCCAGGTCTGCTGCTTTTTCGCCAGTGCCCGCGTTGCGGCGAGGGCGCGTTCGCGCATGAGAGGGAGATCCGTTTCACCCTCCAGATGCTGCCAGATCTGCCGATACCCCACCGCGCGCATGGAAGGCAGGCCTGCGTGCATATCCGCACGCTCATGCAGCCCTCTCACCTCATCGATAAAGCCAAGCGCAAGCATTGCATCAAATCTCTGCTCAATCTGCTGATGCACGATGCGCCGCTCCCGGTCAACGCAGACTTCCACGACCTTTGACCCCAGACGTCGGGTGGCATTCACGCCGCTCTCACGCCATTGGCTCGACAGGGGTCGGCCGCTGATTTCGATCACTTCGAGGGCTCTTTGCAGACGCTGGTGATTGTTCGGATGAATCCCGGCAGCCGCTTCGGGATCAATGGCCATAAGTTCCTGATGCAACGCAGGCCAGCCGATCGCGCGGACCTCAACATCTGCCGAAGGCAGGTCTGCCATTCCTTCGCGAAATGCCCGCGCATAGAGCATGGTTCCACCAACGATGAGCGGTATCCGGTCGCTTTGCAGTGACGCCCGGACGAGCGCGTCGGCATCCTGCACAAAATCAGCCGCGGAATAGGTTTCCGTGGGATCGAGTATGTCGATCAGATGATGCGGATAACGGCGCAGTTCTGAAGCGCTCGGTTTGGCCGTGCCGATGTCCATACCTTTATAGACCATGGCCGAATCCATGCTGATGAGATCCACCGGCAGCTCGTCGGCCAACGCGCAGGCGAGATCGGTTTTACCCGACGCGGTCGGGCCCAGCAGAACAACAATCACTGGCCGCGCAGAAACAGCCGGTCGAGATCATCCATGGTCTGCACCATGAAGGTCGGGCGACCATGGTTACACTGTCCGCCGTTTTCAGTGCGTTCCATCTCGCGCAGCAGGGTGTTCATTTCTGGAGCGGAAAGCGTGCGATTGGCGCGGACGGATCCATGACAGGCCATGGTGGCCAGCAGGTCATCGTGGCGGTCTCTAATACTGCGGCTGCTACCGTACTCGAGAAAGTCACTCAGCAGATCGCGCGTCATCGCTTCGATGTCACCAGACACCAGTGCTGCCGGGACTTCCCGAACCGTAATGGTCGCAAGCCCGGCCCGGTCGATCATCATCCCGAGGGCTGCCATTGCTTCACCAGTTGATTCGACCATGTCGGCCTCGGCTTCACTCACATCCATCACCAGCGGTACCAGCAGCCGCTGACCGGTAAGCCCCTGCTGATGCTGGCTTTTGAGTTTTTCGTAGGTGATGCGCTCGTGCGCTGCATGCATGTCGATCACCACCAGACCGTTGGCATTCTGCGCAAGGATGTACACCCCATGAAGCTGGGCGATGGCGTAACCCAGGGGCGGAACTTCTGAGCTGTCGCTGCCGGCAGCCGCATTCAGCGGATGCGAAAATCGCTCAAACACGCCGCTTGCGGAACCGCCCCCGTGAGTCGGAGCAAAGCGGGAAGACAGATGCAGCGCCGTCTGTTGGCCTGAACCGGTGGAACCAGAGTAAGTTGCACGGCCGGTGCCATAAGCCGCTTGCGTGTCGCTGATCACCGGCGCCCCGGCATCTTCGGGTCGCACATCGCGCAGTGCCCGGTTGAGACTGCCGAACACAAAATCATGCACGGCACGCGCATCTGCGAATCGAACCTCGTGTTTGGTCGGATGAACATTCACATCCACGGCACCGGCAAGCGTCTTCAGATACAGCACAAAAACCGGGTGACGGCCGTGAAACAGCACATCGCGATAGGCCTGGCGGATGGCGTGGGCAATCAGTTTGTCGTACACCACCCGACCGTTGACATAAAAGTACTGCTGATCGTTTGCATTGCGCGACAGCGTAGGCAGCCCCACCCAACCGTTGAGCTGCATTCCATCACGTGCTTCATCAACGGCGATGCTGCGGTCGACAAAATTGGGCATCAGCACGCGGGCCAGGCGTTGCTCCACATTGCCCGGCGGCAGGCGCAGATGGGTTTTCCCCATGGTCAGATCAAAGCCGACATCAAATTGAGCCAGGCTCAGGCGGCGCACGATCTGGTCGATGTATTGCGCTTCGGTGCGTTCTGTCTTCAAAAACTTGCGCCGCGCCGGTGTGTTGAAGAACAGATCCTCCACTTCAACCGTGGTTCCCTGAGGGTGCGCTCGCGGACCGAGATCACTGTGCCTGCCGCCGACAACTTCCACGGGAAAACCGGTCTGGTAGTCGGCTGTGCGTGAGGTCACGGTCAACCTCGCAACGCTACCGACGCTTGCCAGAGCTTCCCCGCGAAAACCAAGGCTTTTGATCAGATGCAGATCTTCGGCGCTGACAATTTTACTGGTGGCATGGCGACTCACCGCCAGAGCGAGATCATCAGGGTGAATGCCGACGCCGTCGTCCCGGACCATCACCCGTTTGATGCCACCCTGCTCTATGCGGATTTCAATGTATCCAGCCTGCGCGTCCAGGCTGTTCTCGAGGAGTTCCTTGACCAGCGATGCCGGTCGTTCGACCACTTCACCGGCGGCGATCTGGTCGGCCAGAAAGGAACTGAGTCTGTGGATGCGTGTGTTCAATAAAGGTGCGGTTCAACTCGCCGGTATGACGATCTTCTGACCGATCCGAATGGTATCACCGGTGAGGCTGTTGGCCCGCCGGATGCGATCAGACGTAGTGCTGTATCGTTCTGCGATCGCAGTCAGGGTGTCGCCCCGTTCTATGGTATGGGTTCGCGACCCTTTGCTCTGCCGTGCCAGCAGGGTCCCTGCCGGGGGAGTGCTTTCCATGTGGTCGCGGATACCGCGATAAATAGCCCGGGCGACTTTGTCCTGATGGCTCGCAGTCCCTAACCGTTCGGCTTCAATGGGATTCGACAGATAGCCGGTTTCGACCAGTACACTCGGCACGTCGGGGGATTTCAGAACCACAAACCCGGCCTGCTCCACCTGACGCTTTCTGATTTTGACCACTTTGCCCATACGATAAAGGATGGATTCACCGGCAGCGATTGAGGTTGATCGGCTGGCGTCCATAGACAGATCCAGCAGAACGTGGGCCAGCATGTCATCCTTGTCATCCAGACTCACATCACCCACACCACCAATAAGGTCAGAACGGTTTTCTGATTCGGCCAACCAGCGGGCGGCTTCGCTGCTCGCCCCGCGTTCTGAAATCGTGTAGACCGATGCGCCCGTTACCGCGGGGGTGCGGAAGGCGTCGGCGTGGATCGAAACGAACAGATCAGCGCGCGCTTTGCGGGCAATATTGATTCGACCGCGTAACGAAACGTAGTAGTCGCCAGTTCTGATCATCTTGACCCGGTAACCTTCGGTTTCGTTCAGACGCTCGGCGATGTTTTTGGCAATCGCGAGCACAATGTTTTTCTCGAGCAGATTCCCAACGCCAACCGCACCCGGATCTTCACCACCGTGCCCGGCGTCGATGGCGATAATGACGTCGCGTTCACCCTCGGGCTGAGTGGCCAGCGCAACGGGTTCTTTGGTTTTGATTTCGCTGTAAAGATCGAACACCAGACGGTGACCGTAGGGAGCGACCGGGGCCAGCGTGAATGCCTTTGGTTCGACCTTGGCCCCCAGATCCAGCACCAGCCGGTAGTCTCCTTCACGCACCGCACCGCGCAGGTCGCGAACCCGATCGCGGCCGGCCGCGACCAGACCAGGACTGAACGTGTCGGCAGGCCGGGTGCCTTTCAGATCAATGACGATCCGATAGGGGCTTTCCAGAACGAAAAACTCGTATTTGACCGAGTCGGTGGTGTCGAGCACCACCCGGGTGTGGTCGGGCCCTTCATGCATCCGCACGCCCACCAGCTGATTGGCTGAGACCCCACTACTGATCAGCAGCATGCCTGGCAGCAGGCAGAGTGCGGTAAGGACCCCACTGCGTATATGAGTGCGCGTACTAGTGCGCATATTCACAGACGACCCTCCGCCCGGAATCTTCGATGTGAATCTGGATGCGCATGTCAGGCGCCGGTAACCTGTCGCCAGCCATTTCCGGCCATTCGATGAGCTTGATAAAAGGCGCATCCATGAGTTCATCAATACCGATGAACTCCAACTCTTCATGTTCCACAATCCTATAGAAATCAAAATGGTACACGCCTTCGTCAGCATAGGGTTCGAGAAGTGTATAGGTCGGAGATTTTACTGACCCCTGGTAACCGATGGAACGCAGTATACCCCGGACCAGCGTTGTCTTCCCGGCCCCGAGATCACCCTGCAGATACACGACTGGACCCCGTTCGCCGTTGAAGGAGCCGAGCAACCGGGCCATTTCTGCACCGAAATCGAGCATTTCCTGCTCATCGCGAATCTGCCTTTCGGTCACCATGTTCTATAAAGAGTCGATGACGTCGCTGGCGAGCATGGCTCGTTGACCCCGCCGCTTTGCAGCCTGGTCACCGCAAAGGCTGTGCAGGCACATGCCGTAGGCCGCCGCATAACCCGCTGATTCACCGGCGGCGAGCAAAGCGCCGCTGATCCCACTCAACACATCCCCCATGCCGGCAGTCGCCATCCCCGGATTGCCATGCCCGCAGATCCCGAGCCGGGTTGCCGCGAGCCGCTCCGGCAGACTGACATCCGTAAGGCGCGGCAGCGATACGATACTGCCCGGACCCTTGAGGATGACCGCGGCGCCAAATCGCTCTGTCAGCGCTGCCGCGGCACCCATCCGATCAGCCTGAACGACGCTGACCGGCACCCCGAGCATGGCTGCCGCTTCTGCCATATGCGGTGTCAGCACCACCGGCGTAGCAGATTGGCTGCGCTGCCACAGGCGCAAACCATCGGCGTCTACCAGGACCGGTTTGCCAGACACCTCAACACTGTGGATCAGGTCGCGGGCCCATTGTGAGGTCCCGAGGCCCGGTCCGATGGCAATGGCATCGGCCTTTTCAAGCAGCGTCTTGAACATCAGTTGATCCTCGGCGTCGATCACCATCAGTTCGGGGCGGCGGGCAAGGATTGCACTGCGATGCTCAACTCTGGTCGCCACAGTCACAAGCCCTGCACCGCTGCGTAATGCAGCTTCGGCGGTGAGCAGCGGCGCACCGCCCATATTGTGATCACCACCAATCACCAGCAGATAGCCGCGGGCATGTTTGTAGGCGTCAGGGGCAATCTGTGCGGTCAGAAAATCGCTTTCGAATAACAGCGGGATGCCGACCTCACGCACCATTCGGGGCGCACCCAGATCTCGAAGGAGCAACTCACCCACGCAGCTGAGCGCTGCACCGGTGTGCAGACCGATCTTGTCGGCGATGAACGTCACCGTCACATCCGCCACGACAGCGACACCGGTAATCGCACCGGTGTCGGTGGCCACTCCGGTGGGAATGTCGAGCGAGAGCACGGGCGCTGCATGCTGATTGATCTGGTTCACGGCCTCGGCATAGGGCGCACGCAGAAGGCCCTTGAGCCCGGTTCCCAAAAGAGCATCGACAATCACATCACCGTTAATCCGCTCATCGGCAGCACAAGGCACAATTCCCTCGCGCAGCGCCAGTTGGCGGGCGAGATCCGCATCTCCTTCAAGGGGTTTCGGGTCGACCTGAATCAGCTGCACGATCAGACCCAGGCGCTGGGCCAGCGTGGCCACCAGGTAGCCATCCCCGGCGTTATTGCCTTTACCGCACAACACGCTCACGCGGGCTGCTTCCGGCCAGCGCTCGACCAGGATGTCGGTTGCCGCCTGACCGGCTCGCTGCATCAGCTCAAAACCGCTGATCCGCAACTGCTGCGCAACCCTTTGATCCTGCTCACGACACTCCTGTGCATGCAACAATGTGCGCAACGAAACTTTCCTCAAGCCAGTGTTCACGCCCAGTATACTGGTCCTCCTTAAATTCCTGCGCGGCCATTGACGACACTCGATGAAAAGATAAAAAGCTGGGCCGAACACGAAGGTTTTCAGCAGATCGGCTACACGGATGTGGATCTGTCTGAGCATGCGCCCAGAGTTCATGCGTGGCTTGCCCGCGGGTTCGCTGGTGAGATGGGCTATCTCAAACGTAATCTGGAAAAACGCCTGGACCCGGCACTGCTCGAAGTCGGCACCTGCACCGTGATCAGCGCCCGCATGAACTATCTCGCACCGGTTGCTTCCGAGAACGCCGAAGCAACGCTTGCCGACCCGCAGAAAGCCTATATATCGCGCTATGCGCTGGGCCGCGACTACCACAAAGTGTTGCGCCGCCGACTGGCTCGGCTCGGCCAGCGGATCAACGACGAGATCGGTCAAGTGAACACTCACTTTCGCGCATTCGTTGATTCAGCGCCGGTTCTGGAAAAAGCTCTGGGCCACAAAGCGGGTCTCGGCTGGATCGGCAAAAACACCCTGCTGCTCAATCGCGAGGTCGGATCGTGGTTTTTTGTTGGCGAGATTTACACCAATATTCCACTGGCGAATCTATCGGCGGCCGTGGGCTCCAATGATGCCGCTCTGGTTAAAGACGAGTGCGGTGCCTGTAAAGCCTGTATCACGGTGTGCCCGACCAAGGCGCTGGTCGGACCGCGCGATCTGGATGCACGCCGCTGCATCTCCTATCTGACCATCGAAAACAAAGGGCCCATCGATCCGGAACTGCGCCCGCTGATGGGTAACCGGGTATTTGGCTGCGACGATTGTCAGCTCTTCTGCCCGTGGAATCGGGCAACGGTTGTGTCCAGCGAAACCGACTTCACCCCACGGCACAATCTCGACAACTCGAGTCTGCTGAGCCTGTTCCAATGGTCGCAGGCGCAATTCCTGGCGCGAACAGAAGGCTCCGCCATCCGCCGTATCAACTTTGATCAGTGGCAACGCAACCTGGCAGTGGGCCTGGGTAATGGACCCGCTGATCCCGCCGTGATCGACGCGTTGCGGGCGCGCCGAGCACAGGCTTCAGCACTGGTTCGTGAACATATCGACTGGGCGCTCGAGCGCCTGGGCGGCAGCCGCTGAACTTCGAGGCTGTGCATAACAACTGCGGTTATATAAAGAGCCTATAGAAGGCGAAAGAAGTGCTCGCGATAAAAACGCAGCTCCTCTATGGATTCCATGATGTCGGCCAACGCCGTATGCGCCCCGACCTTGGCCATCTTAAGATCCGGCCGCCAGCGCCGGGCCAGCTCTTTGATGCTGCTGACATCGATATTGCGATAGTGCAGGTAGCCTTCAAGCACTGGCATATAGCGGCATAGAAAACGCCGGTCCTGCCAGATGGTATTGCCACACAGCGGGGCGGTGTTAGCCTCGGTGTGGTTTTGAATGAACGCAAGCGTCTGCGCCTGTGCTTCGCTCGGCTCCACACCTTCTTTACGCACCCGATCGAGCAACCCCGATTCGCTGTGGTGTTTCTGATTCCAGTCATCCATCCCGGCAAGCACATGCTCAGGTTGACGGATGGCAAGCGTGGGACCTTCAGCCAGCAGATTCAGATCGCTGTCGGTAACAAGCGTTGCCATCTCGATGATGACATCAACTTCGGGATCAAGACCCGTCATCTCCAGATCCATCCAGACGAGATTAGGGTGCACAACGGCAGACACATCAGGCTCCGACACAGCTTACGGTTGCAGTGTAGTCCGGTAGTATGGCGGATCAACTTTTAGTTAAGGAGATACGCAAATCGACCCCGTTGTCGTCCTCGAAGCAGCCGACCTGGCCGTTGAGATCAACCGCTACAAGCTTATCCAGGTCTGTGATCCGGCAGTGTTCAGCACCGCCCACCCGAACGGTGCCTATCTCGTGACGCCACGGGAACTGGTTGCCGGCATCCCGCCCGCGGTCGGGCGTCTGCCAGACCTGCCGAGTCTTAACGCGCTGTTTGGCAGACTCGAATACTCCCCCGATGACCACATCGTGGTTTTTGATGATGAAGGCGGCGGCTGGGCCGGCCGCCTCGGCTGGACGCTGGATGTGATCGGACATCGCACCTGGAGCTATCTGAATGGCGGTCTGCAGGCCTGGGTTGCAAGCGGTGGCGCTGTACAAGGCGGACCACCCCCTCAAGGATCACAACGCCCGGCAACACTGACCATCCACCAGCAACCCATCGCCGAGATCGCCGATGTACTCACCGCGAGTGAGACTGGCAGCGAAATCATCTGGGACGTGCGTTCTGCCGAAGAATTTGCCGGGCTTCGATCCGGTTCGGCACGGGCGGGTCACATCCCCGGGGCCGTGCATCTGGACTGGATGGATCTCAAAAATCCCGCCAACGACATGCGGCTGACCGGCGATCTCGTCAATCTGCTCGGCAGTGTGGGGGTTGATTCCAGCCGGCCGATCATCACGCACTGTCAGAGCCATCACAGATCGGGGCTGTCGTACATGATCGGCCGTATCCTCAACTATCAGATTCGTGGCTATCACGGCTCCTGGTCAGAGTGGGGTAACCGAGATGATCTGCCGGTCAGTACCGACCCATGAGCAAGCCGTTTGCCGCTCTGCAGCGCCTTCTCCCGCAACATCAGATGTCGCGCGCGATCGGTGCCCTGGCCCGATCTGAAACCAGCTGGATCAGCAAAGCGTTCATTGCGGGCTTCGCCCGTGCTTATAAAGTCAGTCTCAGCGAAGCTGAGGTTAGCGATCTGCATTCATTCGCATCCTTCAACGACTTTTTCACCCGCGCCCTGAAGCCCGGTGCGCGGCCGATTGATCCTGAAAGAGGCCTGGTCGCACCCGCAGACGGAGCCATCAGCCAGGCGGGTGACATTGAGTCCAACACCTTGTTACAGGCCAAAGGTAACCGCTATCGGTTGTCGAGCCTGGCCGGAGCGCTTGCAGATGGGTTTGACGGCGGGACCTTCGCGACCATCTATCTGGCACCGCACGACTACCACCGGGTACATCTGCCACTGGACGGCACATTAACCGATACACTGGCAATCCCCGGAGAACTGTTTTCGGTTAACAGCGCCACCGAAGCGTCAATCAACGATCTGTTCTGCCGTAATGAGCGACTGGTCTGTCGCTTTTCGACCAACGCCGGGGACATGCTTGTTATTCTGGTTGGTGCATTGATCGTCGCCAGCATCCAGACTGTATGGCCAGGACCTGTTTCCCCCTATCAGGAGCAAACCCACACTCGACATGACTTGCGTTTCAACAAGGGTGACGAGATCGGCCGGTTTCTCCTTGGCTCGACAGTGATTGTATGCATGCAGGCAGGGCAGGTGACGCTGAACCCGGATCTGCAACCCGGAACCCCGGTTCGGATGGGTCGATCCATCGCCTCATTGCCATCGCCTCTTTGATAGAAGTGTGATTGAAAGAGCAGCATCGGCGCAGAGTTAACCTGGCGGATGTTTGAACGCCAGAACCTCGTCGATGCTGTCTACACCAAGCGCGATCATAACCAGTCGATCAACGCCAAGTGCAACACCAGCGCAGTCTGGCAAACCATGGCGCATTGCAGCAAGCAGAGCATCATCTGCCGGAACCACCGCCATACCACGACGCTTGCGCTCGGCGTTATCCGACAGCCATCGATTGGTTAGTTCATCTGCATCCGACAGCTCGAAGTAACCGTTTGCCAGTTCGAGGCCATCGATCACCAGCTCAAAGCGTGCAGCAACAGTTGGATCGTCATCTCGAAGACGTGCCAGAGCCGCCTGCCGCGCAGGAAAGTCGGTGACAAACCAGCGACCCGGGCCAAGCAACCGCAAAGCATCATCGAAGGCAACGTCCAACTGGTCGCGCACTGCATCATCTGTGTGTGCACGTGCAATCAGGTCGGCATCATCAACCAGATCGCGGTAGGTCACACTTTGAAATGAGGCCTCTCCAAGTACCCGGTTAACAAGACGGCAAACATCCTGCATGAGTGCTGCATCATCAAACCCCAGCCGATACCACTCGACCATGGTGAATTCCACAGCATGTCGACGCCCGCTTTCACCGGCACGGAAAACCGGTCCGAGTTGATAGATAGAGGGTGAACCCGCCGCCAGCAATCGCTTCATCTGATACTCTGCAGAGGTCTGCAGAAAACTGCCATCATCAACACCCAGCGACTCGATTGCAGGATCACCGGCGGTAGCAAATGAACGCACCGGTGTCTGCACTTCGATGACATTCTGTTCGCTGAAGTACGCGCGGATCACCGCCAGAATTTCAGCTCTTTGTTTGAGCGTTGCAATACTGCCACTCGGTTGCCACACCACCATCGAAACACAACTGTCAGACAAAGACCTTCAGGCCCGGCTGACGTACTCTCCACTTCGAGTATCAATTTTCAGCACGTCGCCAATATTGATGAAGAGCGGAACACGGATGATCGCACCGGTGCTCAACGTCGCGGGCTTGGTGCCGCCCTGGGCTGTGTCGCCTTTCAAACCGGGATCGGTCTGAGTTACTTCGAGTTCAACAAAGTTAGGGGCGCTGACCGACAGAGGAACTTCGTTCCAGAGCGTTACCTGAAAAACATCCTGCTCCTTCATCCAGTTGACGGCGCCCGCAACAGCCGTCTCGGGCGCGGCAATCTGTTCAAAGGAACCATCGGTCTTCATGAAGTGCCAGAATTCACCGTCTGAATACAGAAACTCCATGCTCAGTTCCTGCACATCGGCGCCTTCAAGCGTATCGCCAGACTTGAATGTACGCTCCCAGACCCGACCGGTTTTCAGATTGCGCAATCTGACCCGGTTGAATGCCTGACCTTTGCCTGGCTTGACGAACTCGTTTTCGAGGATCGAGCACGGGTCCCCTTCGAGCAGCACCTTGAGACCCGATTTGAATAGGTTGGTCGAATACGTAGCCAATTGTTACCCCACTTGAGCGTACGGCCGCGCATCATACGCTTTGCAGCCAGATGTGCGAAGCCAGTCGATTACGCAGGCGGAGTGTTTGCTCTATAATCCGGCGGTGATGAACGCACGTCCGTCCCCACGAATCGCAACCCCGCATACAGATCTGCAGGCATTGAGCTTTGCCGCCGCGACCGTTGAATCGGTTCAGGACTGGGCTGCGCGACTGCCGGTGGCGAACACTGCCCAGACGGCACGGTCTCTGCGAAGTGCGACTGATGAAATCGCCCGTCTGGATGTGGGCTACGCGTTGCGCCTGGATCTGCTTGAAACCATTCGTCCCACCCTTGAATACATCTGCGCGCGCCTCGACAGCGTGGTCTTGAGCACTGCAAGAACAGATCAGAAGGTGGCGCATTTCGCCCAGCGCCTGCACGCCAATCTGAGTGTTGGTTACAAAGCGGTCATCCGCGCGGCCATCGATGATATTGGCCTCGTCAAAGCCGCCACGAAAGATATCCTGCCTCTGGCCATTCACCGTTGCCTGTCCACCCAAACGCGGATCCTGTTGCGCAGTCTGCAGTCGTATGTCGCACCCACCGACAAACTGTGGCTCGAAATGAATCAGCTGTTTGCGCTGACTGAACAGCTTGACCTGCGCGACCACCGCCAGGCCGACAGTTCAAACCAGTCTCAGGAACCGTGCACGATCGAAACCGTCTACCTGCGCGCACTGCTTTTAGCGTCCTGCAAACCCAATCAGTTGCGCCATCGACAGTTGACCGAAATCTTTAATGTTCTGGAGATCTGGGCATCGCTCGGCAGGGTCACCCCGGCAGGTGCCGAAGCGAATATGGTTGTGGATCTGGACTCAGATCGCGGTCCGGTCTATCGAAAGCTGACGGAAGAGACCCACAACCCCAGAGGCGTAAATACCAATGTTCTGACCTTTGAGATTGAAGCCTACCTTGCAGAGATGGACAGTAAGCTCGAGATCCCCGAATACGTGGGTGTGGAGGTCTTAA
>JAQBYL010000087.1 GCA_027622495.1 Pseudomonadota bacterium | reverse complement strand
GCGGATGGCGGCTTCGATCAACTGATTGACCCGCGTTGCGTTGGCCATTTCGTCATCGCCAGGAAAGCCTTCCAGAACCGGCGAAAAGTGCAGACACCAGCGTCCTGCAGCACGGTCCCGCCTCGGAACCAGCATCAACACCGGGGATTTGTTAAAACGCGCGAGACGTGAGGTCGCGGTAATAGACGCAGCACGGATACCAAAGAAAGGCGCGAACACGGAATGTCTGGCGCCGTAGTCCTGGTCTGGTGCGTACCAGAGCGTGCGACCAGCGCGCAACCGCTTCAGGGTCTGGCGGGTGTCGTCACGTTCAATCACGCCGTCGAAATAATGTTTACGACCATTGACCTGCAACCACTCCCACACTGGATTACGGTTTTCGCGATACATGACATCCACGGTCTTAAGATCACCCAGAACCGGACTGATGACATCCATGCAGGCAAAGTGACCCCCGAGGAGGAGCACCCCCCTGCCCTGTGCTTCGGCATCGCGCAGATGATGCAGACCTTCGATGTCAAAGCGGTCGCGGATATCTTTCGCCGGATTCAACCAGGGCACCATGGTTTCTACCGCACCGATCCCGATTTCGATAAAGACCTCGCGCAGCATTGTTTCGCGCTCTTCGGAAGAAAGTTCAGGGAAGCACAGACGCAGGTTGGTTCGCGTGATTTGCCGCCGGCTCGGTGCAAAGAAGAAGATCACCCGGCCCAGGGTGCTGCCGATAGCAAACACCACCGGCATCGGCAGGCGCGCGATCAACCAGCAAAGTCCAACGAATGCCCAGATCGGCCAGACCAGGGGCGAAGTGATCGGTGTGCGGGGTTTGCGTTTGGACATGGGGTGTGGATTCTAGCAGCGTAGCCCTGTGTTACCATCGCCAGCGCTTCGTGAGCGTGAAGTTGACATTGTCTGACCTGATCCTGCCATCGCTGAAAAACACCCGTATTCTGGTGGTGGGTGATGTCATGCTCGATCGCTACTGGTACGGAACTGCCGCAAGGGTTTCGCAGGAAGCACCGGTGCCGGTGGTGAATGTGGATCGGGTTGAGGATCGCCCCGGTGGTGCAGCCAACGTTGCCCTGAACATAGTCAGCCTGGGGGCCAGGTGCACACTGATCGGTCTGGTCGGAAATGACGAGGCTGCTGAAAGTCTGCGTTCAACGCTCGACGCGGCCGGTGTCGAGTGCGATTTTGTGGTTCAGCCCGACTGGCCGAGCATCGTGAAGCTTCGCGTGATCAGTCAGCGCCAACAGCTGTTGCGAACCGATTTCGAAAAACCCCTGAAAGCGCCAGAGCTGCATAACGCAATGCAGGCGCTGCTCGCCAAAGTTGCCGAGCATATCCAACGAGCCAACTCAGTGGTCATCGAAGACTACGACAAAGGCACGATCAGCGACCCGGCGAGCCTGATCGCCGTTGCGCGGAACGCGGGTGTTGCCGTTGTGGTTGACCCCAAGCTCAAACCGCTGTCTGTGTATGCAGGTGCAAGCATCGTCAAACCAAACCAGATCGAGTTCGAAGCGAGTGAGGGTGCATCAACGAGTGAGCAGGACATGGTCGACAAAGGTCATGCGCTGTGTGTCGAACACAACATCGATGCCCTGGTGGTCACCCAGGGTGGTGATGGCATGACGGTCATTCTCGCAGACGCCACACATCACCACGTGCCCGGTCGACCGGTGGATGTATTCGATGTCACGGGTGCTGGCGACACTGCCGCTGCAACCCTTGCGATTACCGCAAGCCTGGGCTGGGACGTCCACGACTGTGCAAAGCTTGCCAACATTGCCAGTTCTCTGGTGGTTGCCAAGCTCGGCACTGCAACGGTCAGCGGCCCGGAACTCGCCGTTGCGGTCAGGCGCGCTGGCCATACCGATAGAGGGGTTGTATCGCTCACCCACCTCATCGAAAGTGTTGAGTCTGCAAGGCTTGCCGGCGACAAGATCGTCTTTACCAATGGTTGCTTTGATATTCTGCATGCCGGTCACGTAGCCTATCTCGAAGAAGCCCGTGCTCTGGGTGAACGCCTTGTTGTCGCGATCAACGACGATGCATCGGTCACCCGTCTGAAGGGCCGAGGACGACCGGTCAATTCCCTTGAACGCCGCGCCCGCGTGTTGGCCGGCTTGTCATCCGTCGACTGGGTTGTGGGTTTTGCGGAAGACACACCGGAAAATCTGCTCGGTCTGATCAAGCCCGATGTTCTGGTGAAAGGCGGTGACTATTCGTCTGATGCCGTTGTTGGTGCAGATATGGTCCGGGCCTATGGGGGTGAGGTAGCTGTTCTGGGCCTGGTCGAGGATTGCTCCACAACGGCGATCGTCGAAAAAGTCCGCAATCAATCGGCTGACTGAATCAGGCGCACATTTTCGTCGAGGTGCGCAGGATTGATTGTGCCCACCACGACACTGGTCACACCGGGTTCGTTCACCACCTCTTTCAGGTCTTCGGGTGATCCCTGTCCGCTGACGAGGGCTTTCTTGATCAGCACGCCGCAACCCTGCGCAACTGCACGCGCAATCACGGGAAGTTGCCGCCGTTCTGCCCGATTGAGTTCGGTCATGATTGCGTCGGCTCCCTTGTCAACGGCCAGGCTGCCGCCTTCAACGGTTTTATGCGAGATGCCGATGGCCCGGATCAGGCCTTGTGCTTTGAGGGCAGCGAGCGCATCCAGTGTGCCCATTCTTTCCAGTATATGGGTGTCATCGCCGTTGGAATGAATCAGCACAACGTCGAGATAGTCGGTGTTCAGACGTTTGAGCGAGCGCCGTACACTGTATTGCGTGTGCTCGGGAGAAAAATCGTAGCGCGACACCGCACCGTCGAACTCTTCACCGGTCTTGGTGATGATCACCCAGTCTTCGCGTCTGGCGTCTGCGTACAACAACTCACCCAGGCGCGCCTCTGAATTGCCGTAAGCGGGTGCTGTATCAATCAGATTGATTCCGGTGTCGCGGCATCGGGTCAGCAACGTTCGAACCGCTGCATCATCCGGAATCACAAAATCCGTCGGGTATCGCACGCCCACTGCACGTCCGAGTTTCACAGTCCCGAGACCGAGTATCGACACGCTGATGCCGCTTGCGCCGAGTGTGCGTTGCTCGATCATGGCAACCAGGGGTAGCGACCGATCTCAGGGGGGCAAAGGGTGGGCAGGTCAGGGGGTGCCTGTGGCGCATCCATGAGCGTTAGAACTCGATCGCCCAGGTCAGGCGCCAGAGTCAGTTTGGTTGGCCAGGCAACCAGTACCGGTCCAGAGCGGGTGGCGAAGGCTTCGTCCGGTTTGAGCAGGCCCTGCTGTTTCGGTTCGCTGCGATCGATGCGAAACGTAGTGATCTCGGCGTGGTTCCAGTCGATCCAGGGCACACACTGAAAGAGTTCCCGACGCGCGAATGCAACCTGCTCATCGACACTTCGATCGACACCGCTGGTTGCGATCTGCCCACCCAGGTACCAGACCCAGCCCTGTGCTGTTTCTACACTGGTGAAAGTGATTCGTGGTTCAGCCTGAGTAGAACCGACAATGCAGTGTGCGTAGAAGGCCTTGAGCTGCGCATGCCGCACCACCACCTGGTGCAAGGCGCGGCGCTGGCTTGCCACCGGCAGACCCAGGTGCTCGATCAGCCTTTCATTGCCACAGCCGGCGCACAGGATCAGGTGATTTGTGTTGAGCACGCAGTGACCCAGATCGATGCGCGCCTGGTTGGCCCGCATGCTCAAGTTTGCCGGCGCAACCTCAAAATGCCCGATCCGATCGATCAGCGGTGCACTTAACCGATTCAACAGCAGGGGGACGTCCACCACAAAGTCGTTCAGGCGGTACACAACGCCTTTGAATTGCTCGTGCCTGAGAACTTCCGGGTAATCAGCTGACCTGACCCGATCGATGCGTCCGCGCAACGCGCGACTGGCGAAGAACCCTGTCAGTCGACCCAGCGCACTGGAAGATGCGTATAGGTAATAGTCGTCAGACGCGCTCTTAAGGCCGGTCAGGTCCACAGGACCGATCCCCTTAAGGGCTTCCCGCCACCGACCGGGCATGGCAGCGATTGCGTCGGACGCGCGATTCAAAGTCCCGGCCAGGGCGTACTTGAGACCACCGTGGATCATCCCCTGGGAGGCGAGTGTCTGTGCTGCGCCGAGTTGCGTGGCTTCCAAAAGCACTGCGTTATAACCGGCCTGAACCAGCTGGTTCAAAGCCCAGAGACCGGCGATGCCGCCGCCGACGATGACCGCATCGAGCTCAAAAATCGGTTTGCCTGGCGAATCCACATGGCGAGCTTAACCGGGCTTGGCGGGTAAACAAACCGCCATAAACGACCCGTCAGCCTTGACCGTATACCCAACACCCCGCACGCTGCCCTCTATGTGGCAGGTCGCATATCAGGTTCTTCTGTTCGGGTTTTTTCCGCTTGTGTGGCTGCGGCTCAAGTGGCGCGCACGGCGTGAACCGGGATACTCGGAACGCCTCGAAGAACGCTTTGGCCACGTGGCGCAATCGATCCGTCCACGCCCGATCTGGTTTCACACGGTGTCTGCGGGTGAAACCATCGCTGCAGCCCCCTTGATTGAGAGCCTGGTGGAAGAGTTCGGCTCTCGGGCGCCGTTCCTGGTGACCACCATGACCCCCACCGGTTCACAGCAGGTCCTTACCCGACTGGCAGGCAAAGTGGATCACTGCTATGCCCCCTATGACTTTCTGCCGGCTGTCAGGCGGTTCTATGAAAGCGTGCAACCGCGTCTGCTTATCCTCATGGAAACGGAGTTGTGGCCTAACCTGATTGCGGAAGCGAGTCGCCGGGGAATCCCCGTGCTGTTGGTTAATGCGCGTCTTTCGGCCAGATCGGCAAAAGGTTACCAGCGGATATCCGGTTTGACGCAGCCGATGCTGAAGCGCCTTTCTGCCATTGCCTGCCAGTTTCCTGATCACGTCCGCCGCTTTGTTGCCATCGGTGCCGATCCACAGACCACGCAAGCATCAGGCAGCGTCAAATTTGATATTTCCCACCCGACCGACTTCGACGCCCGACGGGAAGCTTTAAAGCAGGCCTGGTCCCTGGCCGGTCGCCGGGTCTGGATTGCCGGCAGTACGCACCCGGGCGAAGACGAACTGATGATTCAGGCGCATTTGATTGTGCAGCAGAAATATCCAGATGCGTGTTTGATTCTGGTCCCCCGCCACCCGGTGCGATGTGATGCGGTGTGTTCGCTTGTGCAGCGCAGTGGGCTGTCGTTTGCGCGTCAGAGTGATGGCGCAACAAAACCGGTGGACGTTATTGTTGGCGACACCATGGGGCAGCTTGTTTATCTGTACGGCCTGAGTGATGTTGCCTTTCTGGCAGGCAGCTTCAATGATGTGGGTGGCCACAATCCGATCGAAGCCGCAATCTGCGGTCAACCCATGATCATGGGGCCGCAGGTGTTTAACTTCGAAGAAGTAGTCAATGCGTTTGAACAGGCAGATTGCCTGCGCCGCGTCTCAGGTGCGCCTGAACTTGCCGACGAACTCGTGAACCTGTTCGGCAACGAATCCGTCCGTCGTAAAAAAGCGCAGGCCGCGCTGGCTGTGGTCAACCAGAACCGCGGCGCTTTACTTCGTGTTCGCGACTTGTTAGTTGCCTGGATTACCCGAACGACTGAGCAGTGATGCCTGCCGTACAACCGGGATGGTGGGATCGGTGAAGTTGTTGAGTTCCGCCAGATCTTCCGGGTCCAGGGTGCCAACCGCCTGCTTGAGGGCCAGCAGATCAATCACATAGTTGTATCTCGAATCTGCATAGTCGAACTGCGAGGAATACAACGTCTGCTGTGCACGCAGAACGTCAACGATGTTCCGTGTACCCACTTCATAACCCGTCTCGGTCGCTTCAAGGGCTGATTCGGTTGAGGTGATGGCTTTTCGTCGGGCACCGACTCTGACCACGTCGGTGGCAACCGAACGGAACAGGTTGCGCGTGTCGCGCCGGACTGTGCGAATCTGATCTTCAAGCAGTTGCTTGGACTGATCGACGATCGCGCTCGCCTCTTTCGATCGTGAGTGAGTAAAACCGCCCTGGTAGATGGGCAGATTGATCGACACACCGTAGGAGGTTTGATCGGTCTTGCCGCCGAGGAACGCTGATCCGCCGGTAACAAAGTGGCTGTGGTTAACCGTTGCATCAATGGTTGGCAGGTGACCTGATCGTCGCGCCCTTAAGTTTCGGGTGCTTGATTCGAGTTGGGCGGTCACCGCCTTGATACCCAGGTTAGTTGTCAACGCCGTGTTGACCCAGTCTTCTTCGTTGGCCGGTTCGGGATTCACGATCGGCAGCGTCTCGGACAGACCGTCAATCTCGGCGTAGGCTTCGCCTGTGAGGGTGATCAGGGTTTCAAAAAAGATGTCGTGATCGCCGTATGCCTGAACGCGGGTCACCACCGCTCCATCGTAGGCGGCCTGAGCTTCCAGCACATCCGTGATCGCGACCAGGCCGACGTCAAAACGCTGTTGAACCTGTTCCAGCTGCCGTTGGACGGCGGCTTCCTGGGCAACGCTTGCTTCGAGCAACGCTTGTGCCCGCAGAACATTCAGATAGGCCTGAGCGACTCGAACGATTACCGCCTGTTCGGTTGCAAGAAAGTCGGCTTCCGCAGCCTCGACGACGAATTTGGCACTGCGCCAGTTGTAAAAACTCTCGAAATCCAGCAACGGCTGCGACAGGCGCGCCTGCCACCCGTGGTCGTTGAATTCCTGATCGGGTACCCCGAACTCCTGGCCGAAGGTCGGGCTTCCTGGATCGGTATCGACGATCCCAACCGGAAAACTGCGGCTGATCCGGGAGCTTGAAGCCCCTGCGCCCAGATTGGGCAGCAATGCTGAACGGGCTTGCGGTATTGCCTCTCGTCTGGCTTCGAGGCCCGCTGCCGCAGCGCCCAGAATCACATCGTTCTTCATTGCGGAATTGTATACGTCCTGCAGGTCGGCAGCGTTTGCGCCTCCCACAGATCCGACCAGTACGCTTGTCAGAAACGTCAAGCGAATCCATACGTTTGATATTTTCACGACTTTAATTGACCTACAAGAAAGCCCGAAGTTTAGCAGAGCTACTTTGCGAAAGTCGTGATTACATGATAATTGGTTCTTGCTTTGTGAGACCTAAGCCGTGACGGTGTGATCTGTGCCCGGTATATTGATCCTCGAGATGAGGTCGTGGAAACCAGTGAGCCAAAAACGCTACAACATCAATTTGCCTGCGCACATGGCTGAGTGTGATGCCAACTACCTGCGCGTGATGAAACTGTTCCCTGCGCTCAAGGATCAGGATGATTGTGTGTTTGGTGTGGCCCGCTCAGACAATCAACCGCATCTGGAAGTACGCATCAAGGTTCTCGAACGCGGTCCCTATACGACACTGATCAAACTGGTGCAGCTACCGGAATCATCGTGGAAGACCAATCCTTCGATGACGATCAGGATCTACCATGACGCACGCAGTGCCGAGGTGGTGGAGTATCAACGCGCACGGCACTTTCGCGCAGTGTACGAATATCCCAATGACAAAATGCATCAGCGTGATGAAAAAGCACAGGTGAATCGTTTTCTCGGTGAGTTTTTGAGCCTGTGCCTGATGCGCGGGGTAGCAGTGGACGTCCCCGCCGTGGTGACCGAAAGCTGAGCGGCGACCGCGCAGGTGCGGCGCTTAAGGTTCTGCAGATTACCGATCTGCATCTTCGTGACGATGCCCGGCCATTAATTGGAGTGAATACCGAAGCAACCCTCATCGAGGTGCTTGACCAGGCATTCGCATCGTTCACACCCGATGTGGTGCTCGCCACCGGCGACATTGCTCACGATGCAACCCTGCCAACCTATCTGCGCTTCCTTCAGATCATCGAGCAGTATCATCACGGCCCCAAGCTCTGTGTGCCTGGCAATCATGATCTGATTGGACCAATGATTGCTGCCCGCCTGCCGATTGATCCGCTCAGGGTTGGCAACTGGGTGTTCGTGGGTCTGGATAGCCACGTTGATGACGAAGTCGGTTCGCAGGTGAGTGATCGTGATATTGCCGAGCTGGTTGCCGCCTGCCCGCCGATCGGTGAGAAAAGACATACGCTTGTCGCCACGCATCATCCACCGTTGGAGGTGAATTGTCCGTGGCTCGATAAAGATCGAATTCAAAATGCATCAGACCTGCTAGAATCGCTGGCCAGGCAGACCACGGTCAAAGGCCTGGTTTTCGGTCACGCGCATCAGGCGGTTGAAGGTCAGAGCAACGGTATTGGCCTCTTTGGAACCCCTTCTACCTGCTTTCAGTTCGAGCCAGAAAGCGAACGATTTGCCATCGGTGACGAGCAGCCTGGCTACCGTTGGCTGCACCTGTATGACGATGGTCGCATCGATTCAGCCGTAGAGCGGGTGGCCTGTTCCTTCGAGATTGATCTGACCCAACGCGACTAGTAAGCAAACAAAGAGAAGTTCAAGTCATGGCAGAAAAGTACTCTGCAGAATCGTTGCAGGTGTTATCCGGTCTTGAGCCGGTGCGCCGCCGGCCTGGTATGTACACAGACACCACCCGACCCAACCACCTGGTGCAGGAGGTGGTGGACAATAGCGTCGATGAAGCGCTCGCCGGTTACGCACACGTTATCGATGTCACCCTGTACAAAGATGGTTCGGTGGAGGTCATCGACGATGGTCGCGGCATGCCAGTAGACAATCACCCCGAGTTCAATATCTCTGGTGTGGAAGTCATCCTCACAAAACTGCACAGCGGTGCAAAATTCGACAACAAAAACTATAGCTTTTCTGGCGGTCTGCACGGTGTCGGTGTTTCGGTTGTGAACGCTTTGTCGGAATGGCTTGAAGTCGAAATCAAGCGCGATGGTCAGGTATACCGGCAAGGTTACAAAAAGGGCAAGCCGAGCGGCAAACTTAAATTGGTAGACACGGTCGGCAAGCGCAACACCGGGACCAGGGTCAGGTTTCTGCCGGAAGCCAGCTATTTCGATTCACCAAACATCGCGGTCTCAAGACTCAAACATCTGCTGCGTGCGAAAGCCGTGCTCTGTGCGGGGTTGCGGGTCAGCCTGCAGATCGAAGGCAAAGAGGACGAAGCGGAAAGCTGGCACTTTGAAGACGGGCTCAAGGGTTATCTGGATCAGGCGCTTGCGGGTGCCGAAACAGTGCCGAATGAGCCCTTCATGCATAGCGCATCGGGTAACGCCGAGGCCGTCGACTGGGCTGTTATGTGGATCACCGATGGAGGGGATCTGGTCACAGAAAGTTATGTCAACCTGATCCCGACCACGCAGGGTGGAACGCATGTGAATGGTTTGCGCTCTGGTCTTACCGAAGCGCTCAAGGAATTCTGTGAGTTTCGCGACCTGTTACCGCGCGGTATCAAACTGACCGGCGACGATGTATGGGATCAGATGAGTTATGTGCTGTCAGCCAAACTTGCAGATCCGCAGTTTGCCGGCCAGACCAAAGAAAAACTGTCATCGCGTAACTCGGCAGCATTTATCAGCGGTGTTGCAAAAGACGCGTTCAGTCTGTGGCTGAACGAACATTCAAAAGACGGCGAACGGATCGCCGAGGTCGCCATCAACAATGCACAGCGCCGGGTTCAGGCTGCTCGAAAAGTAGCACGCAAAAAAGTCACCTCCGGCCCCGCGCTGCCCGGCAAGCTTGCCGACTGTTCCGGTTCTGATCCCGACCGGTCGGAGATTTTTCTGGTCGAGGGTGACAGTGCTGGTGGATCTGCCAAACAAGCCCGTGACCGCGAATTTCAAGCGGTTATGCCGCTTCGAGGTAAAATTCTCAACACCTGGGAAGTTGACGTTGGTCAGGTGCTGGCCTCGCAGGAAGTGCATGACATTGCCGTTGCGATCGGGGTTGATCCCGGATCTGAAAATCTGTCTGGTCTTCGTTATGCGCGAATATGCATTCTCGCCGATGCGGATTCCGACGGCCTGCACATCGCAACGCTGTTGTGTGCGCTGTTTCTGCAGCACTTTCCAGCGCTGGTCAGAAATGGCCACATCCATGTAGCGATGCCGCCGCTGTACCGCGTTGATGTGGGTAAAGAAGTTTTCTATGCCCTCGACGAGGCTGAAAAAGAAGGCGTGCTGGATCGCATCGTAGCGGAAAAGAAAAAGGGCAAAGTGGTTGTGCAACGTTTCAAGGGGCTTGGTGAGATGAACCCCATGCAGCTTCGCGAAACCACCATGAACCCCGACACCCGCCGGTTGGTCCGCCTGACGATCGATTCAGCAGCCAGCACCCACGAGGTGATGGACATGCTGCTGGCCAAAAAACGCTCTCCCGATCGCCGCAACTGGTTAGAAAAGAAGGGCGACGAAGCTGCACTTGTTTAGCGAGATTGGCGAGATGCCATGAGATCGCGATCTGTGACCAAACCCCATGCTGACTGAGCTTTCCACACGAGACACTGATGGACACTGAAAATACCAACGCCGATGGCGACATCGAAACTCTGCCGCTCCGAGTATTTACCGAACGTGCGTACCTGGACTACTCCATGTATGTGATCAATGACCGGGCGCTGCCTTACATCGCGGATGGGCTGAAGCCGGTGCAGCGACGCATTATCTACGCCATGAACGAACTGGGGCTCGATGCGCAGGCTAAGTTTGTTAAATCGGCGCGTACCGTGGGTGATGTCCTCGGCAAGTTCCATCCGCATGGTGACAGCGCCTGTTACGAAGCCATGGTGTTGATGGCGCAGCCATTCTCGTTCCGTTATCCACTGGTGGATGGCCAGGGTAACTGGGGTGCTCCAGATGATCCGAAATCATTTGCAGCCATGCGTTACACCGAAGCCCGACTTTCCCGGTATGCGGATCTGCTTTTGTCAGAGGTTCGTCAGGGAACCGTGGATTTTCTGCCGAACTTTGACGGCAGTCTGCAGGAGCCGAGACTGCTACCAGCACGGGTCCCGTTCGTGCTCTTGAACGGTGGCACCGGTATCGCGGTCGGGATGGCGACTGACATTCCGCCGCACAACCTGAATGAAGTTGTCAGTGCGTGCGTGCATTTGTTAGACCAGCCTAAGGCGGATCTGAATGACGTGATGATGCACATCAAAGGGCCGGATTTTCCGTCCGACGCCCAGATCATTACGCCGATAGCAGAAATCATGAGCACCTATGAGACCGGGCGCGGAATGATTCGCGCCCGCGCGGTGTATCACAAAGAAGGCAGCGAGATAGTGGTCACGGCGTTGCCCCATCAGGCTTCCCCCGCCAAGTTGCTGGAGCAGATTGCGCAACAGATGCATGCTAAAAAACTGCCTATGCTTGCTGACCTGCGCGATGAGTCGGATCACGAGAACCCGACCCGTCTGGTGCTGGTGCCGCGTTCCAATCGGGTGGACGGCGATCGATTGATGAGTCATCTGTTTGCGACCACTGATCTGGAAAAGAGCTTTCGGGTCAACCTGAATATGATCGGTCTCGACCAGCGACCGCAGGTCAAGGGTCTGGTCGAACTTCTCAAGGAATGGCTGACTTACCGCAAGCAGACGGTCACCCGACGTTTGAGCTTCCGCCTGGAGAAGATCAATGAGCGGCTGCACATACTGGAAGGGCTGCTGGTTGCTTACCTCAACATCGATGAAGTGATCCGCATCATCCGCGAAGAGGATCGGCCGAGAGTTGCATTGATGGAAAGATTCAATCTTTCTGACATTCAGGCAAACGCCATCCTCGACATCCGTCTGCGTCAGTTGGCGAGGCTCGAAGAAATCAAGCTTACTGGCGAGCAGGATGAACTCAACGGTGAAAAAACCGACATCGAAAAAATTCTCGCAAGCCCTGCGCGTCTCAAAACACTCATTAAGAACGAATTGCTTGCGGATGCCGAGAAGTATGGCGACGCCCG